>JBEVLH010000290.1:0-6413 GCA_040509255.1 Hyphomicrobium sp.
CCGTCAGGTCCCTTCCATGTGGTCGGTTGACCGATGATTCCCGACGCAGTCTTGTGCTGCCAAAGCAGCTTGCCGGTCTTGGCGTCGACGGCTTTGAACCAGCCATCCATGGTGCCATAGAAGACGACGTTTCCTGCGGTCGCGAGCGCGCCGCTCCAGACCGGAAACTTTTCGTCTATGCTCCAGACCTTTTTGCCGGATTTGATATCCCACGCGGTAAATTCGCCGCGATGACCATCGCCCGGGCCTGCCTTCATGCGGACTTCGGCGCCCACGTACGGCGTGCCGGCGATGTAGCCGATTTCCTTTTCTTCGATGTCCATGCACAGGTTGTTGTGCGGGATGTAGAGAAGGCCCGTGCTCTCGGAGAACGCCGACGGCTGCCAATCTTTGCCGCCGGGCGGTGCCGGACAGATATCCGTGGTGACCTTGTCCAGTGACGGGCGCTTATCGTCGTTGTAGAGCAAGCGGCCTGACTTCAGATCGACGCCCTTGCTGCTCGTGATTGCGACGAACGGGTCGGCGGACAACACTTCGCCGGTCTCACGATCGAGGACGTAGACATAGCCGTTGCGGTCGGGGTGGACGAGAATTTTACGCGGTTTGCCGTTCCAGTCGGTATCGAGCAGAATGCTTTCGTTGACGCCGTCGTAGTCAGACAGGTCATGCGGACTGAGCTGATAAAACCAGCGAGCCTGACCGGTGTCGGCGTCGCGCGCGAAAATACCCGCGGTCCAAAGATTGTCGCCGGGGCGAACGGACGAATTCCAGGGACCAGGATTGGAAACACCGTAGTAGACGAGATTGAGTTCCGGATCATAGGACACCCAGCCCCATGCCGATCCACCGCCGTGCTGCCACATGTCAGGCGGCCACGAGGAGACGCCAAGATCCTTGCCCTTGTACTGCGAATAGAATGGCTTGAAATCGGGACCGATCAGCACGTCTTTGTCCGGCCCGGTGCTGTTGGCCTTCCAAACGATTTTGCCGGTCGCTTGATCCAACGCGGCAAGAAATCCTCTAACGCCCATTTCGCCGCCGGAGTCGCCTACGATAACTTTATCCTTTGTCAGCGTTGGCGCCATTGTGATCGTTTCGCCGTGGGTGATGTCGGCCATCTGCGTGCGCCAGATCTCGGCGCCCGTGTTGGCGTCGACAGCGATCGTGTTGCCGTCGAGAGTATTGAAGAAGAGCCGCCCGTTGGCATATGACGCGCCGCGATTGACGACGTCGCAGCACGCAACGCCTTGAGCGGCTGCAAGCGGGTGCGGCTCATATTTCCATTTAAGCGGTGCGCCCGGCTGAGAAAGATCGAGCGCGTAAAGAATATTGGGGTAGGGCGAGACGACGTACAGCGTCGATCCTACGACAAGCGGCGCCGCCTCCTGCCCCCGATTGACGCCCATTGAGAACGTAAACGCGCTCGTGAGTTTCGAAACATTATCAGCATTGATATCGGTGAGTGAACTATACCGGGTCAGACCGGTATTTGCCCCCGGCGACGGCCATTCATTGCCGCCGGCGGTCGCGAATGCCGGAACTCTGACTTTCGATGACTCGGCTGCGGTGGGCTGCGCACTCTGCGCGTCAACGACTGCCGTTTTCGACAGCGACGCCGGAGCGTCCTCGGCGGATGATGGCGATGGGGAAAGGGTGAGCAGAGGAAGGCAAGAGAGGATTAGTCGATATCGCCAAGAACTCGACATTGGCACGTCCTGATCGATGCTGAGCAGGCGGACGCCCTACGGAACCAACGGCATAGCCGAGATGCGCAAGACGCCGCCAACAATGCAACAAGAACAGAAAAGGTGTTTATTGGTTCCGAACTCATCGGAGATTACTGGTAGACCGAATGGCCTATCGCCAACGATTCCCTTTGGCTCAATGCTGCGGGCCTTTTCCAAGTGGGATCGAGCGCAGCGCGAATGCGAGCGGAAAGGCAACCAGGCAGCACATCGCCATGATCCAAAACGTATCAATGTACGACAGCAGCGTCGCCTGCTTGAGGATCGTTTGAGCAATCAATCCGTTGGCGCGATGCATGGCGTCCGCGGCCGATGACCCGCTGTCTTGCAGAAAGATCGTCGCCTGCCGAAGCGCGTCCTGAAAATGAATATTCGACGGGACGGCATCCTCGACCAATCTGCTTTGATGGAACTGCTGGCGTTGCTGCAGCGACGTTTGCACCATCGCGAGGCCGATGCTGCCTCCAAGATTGCGGGCAATGTTGATCAGGCCGGCAGCCTGATTGGTGTCCTGCCCCTTCAACCCGGCATACGAAGCGGTCGTGATCGGGATGAAGAGAAACGGCAGGCCCGCCGCCGTAAACATGCGGGTCCAGATCGCGTAGAAGAAGGACAGATTGGGACTGAGCCCGGTCAGCGTCCACATCGAGAGACCGACGATGGCAAGACCAAGGGCGATCAAGTATTTCGGTTGGATTTTTCCCGTCAAATAGCCTGCCACAGGCATCATCAACATTGTGACCAGTCCCCCCGGCGATAGCGACAGGCCGGCAAGTGTCGCGTCGTAGCCGAACTCTTCCTGCACGAGTTGCGGCAGCAGCTGGATAGAACTGAAGATGACGCCGCCGGTGACAAGCATCATCACGAAGCACATGCCGAATTGCCGCGTCCCGAGCAGACGAAGATTGACGAGCGGGCGTCGCCTCGACAGTTCCCAGGGGACGAATGCGATCAGCGCCATGGTCGAAAGGAATGCGAAGAAAATTATGAAATTCGATTGAAACCAGTCGGACCGCTGGCCTTCATCGAGCACGACCTCGAGCGCTCCGAGGCACAAAGCGATCAAGACGAAGCCGATGAGATCGAAATTCCAAGGGTTTCTCTTCGGATCGTTCGTTTTCTCTTCGCGCTTTTCCTCTTCTACGAATGCGCCCACAAGGAAAAGCGAGAGAATGCCCATTGGGATGTTGATGAAGAAAATCCAGTGCCATGTCGAATGATCGGTGATCCAGCCGCCAATGGTCGGTCCGATTGTCGGCGCGACGACAACGGCAAATCCATAAACTGCAAACGCCGCGCCACGCTTTTCGGGCGGAAAAGCGTCGGCGAGGATGGACTGCTCGCTTGGCGCGAGGCCGCCCCCACCTAGGCCTTGCAATAACCGGAAGAAAATGAGCGTACCCAGGCTCCACGCCATGCCGCAAAGAAACGAGCTGATCGTGAAAAGCATGACGCATGCCATATAGAATTTCTTGCGTCCGATCATCGACGACAGCCACGCACTCGCAGGCAGGATCACGGCATTCGCGATCAGATAGCTCGTCAGGATCCAGGTCGCTTCATCGTAAGATGCGCCAACGCTGCCAGCGATGTGTCGCAACGCGACGTTCGCGATGCTGACATCGAGCACCTCCATGAAGGTCGCGATCGATACAATGAAGGCGATCAGCCACGGGTTCACCTTGCGCCGAGGACGATCGCGCGCTTCCGCGCTCATCGGACTTTGACTTCCGGAACGACGGACATGCCCGGCCCGAGAGTGATGTCGGTCGGCGGGTCGTCGATCTCGATTTTGACCGGCACACGCTGCACGACCTTCACATAGTTGCCGGTTGCATTTTCTGCGGGCAGAAGACTAAACGCGGTGCCGGATCCCGACTGCAGGCTGTCGACGTGTCCGTTCAGCTTGCGGTTCGGATAGGCGTCAACTTCGAGCGTAACGGGTTGGCCCGGACGCATGTCGGTGATCTGCGTTTCCTTGAAATTCGCCGTAACCCAGATGTGGCTCGGCACGAACATCATCAGATTTTGGCCAACCTGGACGTATTGCCCTTTGGCGGCCGAGAGCTGGACGATCTTGCCCGACTGTGCCGCCGCGACGTTGGTATAGGAGACGTTGAGTTGGGCGAGTGCCTCGTCGGCTTTTGCTGCTTGGACGTTGGCGATCGCGCTGATCTTTTGCGCCTGAAGCGCACCGACCTGCCTTGTGGCAGCTTCGACATTGGCTTTCGCGCGCGACGACGTTGCCTGCGCCTGCTGAAGCTGAGATTTGGTCTGCTCGGCGCGCTGAACGGTGCCGACCGCTGACTTCACGAGCGTCTGGGCGCGTTCGTCCTCCTGCTTGGCGAAAACGAGTGCCGCGTCGGCTTCGCTTTCCTGTTGCTGCGCCGCGGTAACCTGCGCCTCCTGCGCGGCGATCTGTGCGTCATCATTGCCGACTTGCGCTTGAGCCTGAGCGACCTTGGCTTTCGCTTGAGCGAGCGATGCCATGTAGTCTCGATCATCGATCTGAACTAGCAGATCGCCGGCCGCGACCCGCTGGTTGTCCGTCACTTTCACATCAGCGATGTAGCCTGCGACTTTCGAGCTTATCGCGAACTGGCGCGCGTCGATAAAGGCGTCATCGGTCCATTCGTAGTGGCGTGCATTCAGCCACCACATTGTGACACCAACGACTGCCGCCAAAATGGCGATGACCACCAGCGCCGTGGTCCAGGGATGCGAACGAATGAGCCGGCCAAAATGGACCGGCTCCTGTTCGCCGTCATCGTCGTCGTCTTCGCGCTTGTCGTGGGCGTTTTCCGCTGCGCGAAAGCGCGGTTCATCTTTCGGTGTGCGCTGGTCCATTCGCTCGACGCCCGGACTGGTTCGAACTAAAAAACGGCATTCGCCTACTCACGGTTCCGCAGCGCACGCGCGGTACTGAGAGTTTAGGGGAACCAAAACCCGACGGCGACCCCGGCTCACCTGCCCGGGCTCCCGCTGGGCCGCCGTAGTTCCAGGATAATCGCCAGTGATCGACGAAGGTTTACGCAGCGCCGTATAGCGCCGAGGCCGAGGCACGAAGCTGTCCGATGCGATCGCTCGTAACAGGATGGCTGCGCAAATAGGACGCCAGCCGGTCTTCAACATAACTTTGGGGTACGCCGGTGAGAGCCCGGTGATGACGCTCGAGTTTTGCAAGAGCGCTTTCCAGGGTCTTCGCATCGCCCGTCAGTTCCAACGCGAGCGCATCGGCTTCCAATTCCCTGAAACGCGAGAGAGCGAGCAGAAGGAGTTCGGCGATCGCCGGCGCGCGCTCCAACAGCCAGTGCAGTGATGCTTGGGATCTGTTGGTGCCGTAGATCTGGCCCGACGCCAAACCCGATGCCACGACATCGTGGATTGCGCGTTGGAGACCGGCAGCCCAGGACATCGTGAGGCCGTCGCCATTGCAGATGTGCGCGACCTCGTGCGCAAAAATCGCAGAGATCTCCTTCGTCGTCATGCCGCGCAACAGCCCTTCCGTGAAGGTGATGATGGCATCATCCCGGCCGCCTGATGCGTAAGCGTTCATGGCCCTCTGACCGATGAGCACGCAGATTTGCGGTGGGCGACGGAGCTTGACCCGCCAGCATATCGCGTCGATCTCGGCGAAAAGTTCGGGAGCGTCCGATCGGCATAACCGACGCAGCGATGACTGGTCACTGACAGGACCATGCGGCGGGCGCGGGCTAAGAGAGCTGCCTCGGGTGAGCGCCAACCTGACGCCATCGTCCCCGCCCACGATCCATCCGCATGATGCGAGCAGAAGAAGAAGACCGGCGCGAACCTGATGCGAGAGCCGGTCGTTCTCGGAGCGCCGAGGATTAGGCGAAGCGTCTCGGTCTTCTCCCGCAGCAAAGGCTCGCGTCAGCTCGCACGCGGCGCTACAGGCGTCGTTGCCTGAAATTCCATCAGCTTGGAGCGGCGGCCACCCGAAATTGTGCAGGTAAGCGCCGAAATCTCGCGAGCTAGCCACGATATTCGCTGTTCCCCGATAAGCGTTGCAAAGCTTATCAAGAGTTTTGCGAATTTCGCGCCAGGAAGGCTTCTTGCCGTCAAAAAACTGACGAAAACGCCGTCGCGCCCCGCGACTGCGCCCTAGATGCCACGGTTTTTTGCGCGCGAAGCAACGCTCCGCGCAATTCCCGCGCGGAGTTCAGGCGAATCACCGTGAGCCTTGAGAACGGGTCGGCTCGGCAGGAACTTAGTGGACTGCGCGCTCAGATTCCTTTTGCTCGCTTTGCGTTCTCTCGCGGATCGGTGGCAGCTCGGGGCGAATGGAGCGCACGATCGTGATGGCGCGGTAGGCCTGCAGGATCAGCCCGAGTGCCGACTGATAATCGCGGGCGTCGAAGGCTCTTCTCGCCTGCTCGACCACGCCACCATAGGTATCGAGGCCGGGATAGCGATCGCCGTTGCTTTGAAGATAAGCCGACACGTTGCGAAGCGAGTCCAGGATGATGTCTTCTGTGAACGCGACGGCAGCCTGCTGCTCAAGCTGGGAGGGGTTGCCATTGGCGTGCGCTCCCTGCTGTCCGAAAGCGTCGTTCTGAAACCGCAACAAGAGGGGCACGAGGTTTTCGAGCAAGCCAATAAGGGCCTGCGTATCTTCGCGTGAGTTTTGCGAACGGCTAGACTGTTCGC
>JBEVLH010000291.1:0-6296 GCA_040509255.1 Hyphomicrobium sp.
GGCGATCACGGGACCCGCGATCGGGGGCCTCGCGTACGGCGTATCACCTGCGCTTCCCTACGCCTGCATGGCGGGATTTTGGGCCGTAGCGGCGCTGCTCAATGGCTTCATCAAGCTCGACCGCCCCATCGTCGCGCGCGAATCCCCGACGGCGGGGGCGCTGTTCGCGGGCGTGCATTTCGTACGGAACAATCCCGCCATTCTCGGGACGATCTCGCTCGATCTTTTTGCGGTGCTGCTTGGTGGCGCGTCGGCTCTGCTTCCGATCTACGCTCGCGATATTCTTCACACCGGTCCGTGGGGCCTCGGGATGCTTCGCGGCGCACAGGCGGTCGGCGCACTGATGATGACCGGATTTCTCGCCCGCCACGCGATCAGGACGCGTGTCGGCATGCGCATGTTTCAGGCCGTCATCGTCTTCGGGCTTGCGACGGTGGTATTTGCGCTGTCAACGACGGTTTGGCTGTCTGTGCTGGCGCTCGCCGTCATGGGCGCGGCCGATACCATCAGCGTTGTCATCCGCGTTTCGCTCGTACAGCTTGCAACGCCCGACGACATGCGCGGACGTGTCGGCGCCGTGAACTTCCTTTTCATTAACGCGTCAAACCAACTTGGCGAGTTCGAAAGCGGCTTGGCGGCTGCGTTGCTCGGCGTAGTTCCCGCCGCATTGCTCGGCGGCGTCGGAACGATCGCCATTGCGCTGTTGTGGATGAAGCTATTTCCGGTACTGCGCAATCTCGAAAGGTTGGAATGAACACTCAGCTTTCGAGGCAATCGCGTGAAATTTGATGGATCGTCCGCACGCCTGCGAGCGCCATCGTGACGTCGAGTTCTCGCGCGATGAGGTCGATGGCTTTGCTGACGCCCGCCTCCCCCGCCGCTGCTAGGCCATACAGATAGGCGCGGCCGAGAAGGCAGGCGTGCGCGCCGAGTGCGAGGGCGCGGAAGACGTCCTGGCCCGTTCGGATACCACCATCAAAGAAGACCTGGACATCGGAGCCGACGGCGTCGACGATGCGCGGCAGCATGGAAATCGATGACGCTGCGCCGTCGAGCTGGCGTCCGCCGTGATTGGAAACCACGATCGCGGTTGCCCCGCTTCGGGCCGCGAGGCGCGCGTCATCGACGTCCATGATACCTTTGATGATGAGTTTGCCGGGCCACTGCTGGCGGATCCACGCCACATCCTCCCACGACAGCGCCTGATCGAACTGGCTTTGAATCCAATCCATGTAGGAGGCGAGATTCTCGGTTCCCGGAATGCGTCCGACGACGTTGCCGAAAGTCTTGCGCTTGCCCATCAGCACGTTTGTGATCCAAGCCGGCTTCGAGATGATCCGCCCGATGGTGCCGAGGTTGACGCGTGGCGGCACCGTGAGTCCGCTGCGAACATCGCGATGGCGCTGGCCGAGCACCTGCAGATCAACCGTCAGCACCAATGCGCTGCAGTTCGCGTGGCGGGCGCGCGCGATCAGATCGGCGACGAACCCGCGATCACGCATGAAATAAAGCTGAAACCAAAACGGCTTTGTCACGGCCTCAGCAACATCCTCGATCGAGCAGATCGAAAGCGTGCTGAGCGTATAAGGAATTCCGGCCTTCTCCGCCGCGCGAGCGGCAGCGATCTCGCCGTCGCGGTACGCCATCCCGCTGAGGCCTACCGGCGCCAGCGCCAACGGCAGTCGCTGATGGTAGCCCAGCACCGTTTGGGATTGATCTCGGTCGGCGGCAGCGGCCAGAACGCGCTGGCGAATTTTTATATTGGCAAGATCGCGGAGATTTGCGGCGAGCGTCGTTTCGGAATACGAGCCCGACTCGTAGTAGCCCATGAAATCGGTCGGCACTCGCCGGTGCGCCAAGCGACGAAGATCTTCGATGCAGGCAACCGAACGCAGCGACACGACGACGTTAGCAGTCTGCTTCGCTGACGGAAATGGCGACGCCCGGATGGATGGATCTCAACTGGCGAACGTCATCGAGCGCTTCGGCCCATACGTTGCATGGACCGGCCATTCGAATTTCGCCCCGCGTTCGCGATAGAGGCGTCGGGCCAAAGCCGATAGAAATCGCATCGCCCTCCGGCCAGAACACGATGTCGCCAGCTTTGACGGTCACCCGAGCGTCGGGTTCGGCGGCCGAGCTGACAGGAGAGTCGAAATAGACTTCTCCACCCCAGGTGCGCGCCGCCGATTCAATCGGGAGCGCGGCCCAAATGCGTTCGGCTGTGGGGGTATCGAGAAGTCTGGCGCGAATGGCAACGGCGCCGGCTCGGATCACGATCTTTCGCATGCCGCACATTCCCGATCAGACCTCCGCGACCAGGGGAAGAGTGCCGCGAAGCGGAAGTCTCTCATCGCGGAGGGCAGCCTACAAGAGATTTACTTGATCCGGCCGCGAACAAAATGCGCCGGGGAGTACGAAAGTTGCGTTCAAATCGCTATTTGGGCGTCGCAGCGGCGTTATTGCGATTGCGAAGTCATATGACAGCGAGGCAGGTTACGCGCTAAATCAATCACTTCGGTGCCGGTCCGAACACCAGCGAGGTGTTCAAGCCGCCGAACGCCAGCGAGTTCGACATGGTGTACCCGAGGGCCTTGTCCCGGCCGACGTTGGGAACATAATCGAGATCGCAGCCGTCGCCCGGTTCGTCGAGACCGATGGTCGGAGGCACCCAGTTTTCCTGCATCGCCATGATCGTCGCGACGGCCTCGATACCACCCCCGGCGCCCAGCGGATGCCCGTGCATCGACTTGGTGGACGAGATCGCGAGCTTGTAAGCGTGATCCTTGAAGACGTTCTTGATCGCCTTCGTCTCGTTGATGTCGTTGTCGGCGGTGGCGGTGCCGTGAGCGTTCAGATAGTCGATCTGCTCCGGCTTAATGCCAGCGTCTTCGATCGCATAGATCATGGCTTCGCTCGGACCTTCGACCGTCGGCTTCACCATGTCCTGGCTATCGGACGCCATGCCGTAACCGCAGAGTTCGGCGAGGATCGTCGCACCGCGCGCCTGCGCGTGTTCGAGGCTTTCGAGAACGAGCACGCCGGCGCCGTCGGCGAGGACCGTGCCGTTGCGTTTCTTGGCGAACGGGAAACAACCCTCGGGCGACAGGACGTGCAGTGCCTGCCAGGCCTTCATGGTTCCGTAGTTGATGACCGATTCAGACGCGCCCACAATCGCGACGTCCACGAGGCTGTCGCGGATGTAGTCACGGCCGATGCCGATGGCATGCGTTGCTGTCGAGCAGGCCGAGCAGGTCGCGAAGGTTGGGCCTTTGACGCCGAATTCGATGCCGACGTGGGCCGCGGCCGACGAACCGATGATGCGCAGAAGCGTGAGCGGATGGGTCGCGCGCTTGTTGTGAATGAAGAGATCGCGATAGGCCGTTTCGTAGGTCGTCAGGCCGCCAGCGCCCGAGCCGATGATGCATGCCGCGCGGTAGGGATTGGCGATGGGAAACGAAAGACCCGACATCTTAACCGCTTCGTCGGCGGCAGCAGCCGCGAACCACGAATAGCGGTCGGCAAGTGTAATGATCCGGTCGCGCTTGAAGTGCTTCAGGCGTTGCTTCGGATCGAAGCCCTTGATCTGCGCAGCGATCAGAATTTTGAGATCATCGATCGGGAAGCCTTCGAGTTGGCTGACACCCGACTTGCCGGCTTTGAGGCCTGCCCAGAAATCGGGAACGTTCTGCCCAATCGGGGTTACGACTCCAAGACCCGTGACGACGACGCGGCGTCCCGGCTTACCATTCGACATCAACCAATCTTTCTCGTCTTGTGGATGCACGGAAACCCCCTGATGGGGGTTCCGGCATTCACGCTAGGATTTCGACAGAAGATCGCTCGCGGCCGTCAAGCCTTGGCTGCGGACGCCTGCTTTGCGGCGATCAACGATTTCACGCGGTCCACGACCGAGCCGACAGTCTTGAACGCTTCAACTTCTTCATTGGCGTTGTAAGGGATCTCAATCCCGAAACCATCTTCGATGTCGAACACGATCATCGCAAGATCTAGGGATTCAATCTTGAGATCTGTAAGCTGGGTGTCGAGCGAGATATCGTCGCGCGGCTCCTTCATATGCTTTTTGAGGATTTCAATAACCTTAGTCGCGACTTCGTCCATCGGCCTCTCCCACCCTCGCAAACACTGCGAAGGGCCAGTTTTGCTTGGCATCTACCTAAATCAAGAGCAGTTCATCAGCAAGCGGGGGGGTCACTTATCCTTAAACAACCGCGAAGTCTAGGTATGGACCGTCGCGCTCGCTGCGACGTCGCCGATTTCATGGCCCACCCTTCGTTTCGGCGTTCAAGGCACGCGATCGAACGCTAGCTTTCACCACCGAAAATTGTCTAATATTCGTGTGTCCCTTGCTGGTCACCGCCCGGTTTACGACATCTTCAGCGAAGGTCAACGCGATCCGGATAAAATAATATCGAACCACCGGACAGCCATGCAGCCAGAATTCGTGTCGCCTGTGACAGATAAGCCGCCTTTATGGGTCGATCATTACCCCAAGGGCGTCGATTGGCGCATGCCGATCGCCACCGAGACTATACCGGCGCTGCTGGACCGCGCGACGCGCCGTTTCCCCAAAAAGCCCGCCCTCAGCTTTCTGGGCCGGGTCACGACGTACGAGGGGCTCGCTGCCGAGGTCGAAAAGGTCGCCGCCGGGCTGCAGCGCATCGGAGTAAAACGTGGCACGAAAGTCGGACTTTTCCTGCCAAATACCCCGACCTTCGTCGTGTATTATTTTGGAATACTCAAAGCCGGTGGAACGGTCGTCAACTTCAATCCGCTGTATACTGTCGAAGAATTGACGTATCAAGCGAAGGACAGCGAAACCGAGATCATGGTGACCCATGATCTTCAGTTACTGTTTACCAAGATCGAAGCCTTGCTGCTTGCCGACGTCATCGAACGAGCCGTGGTCGTGCCGTTCGCGGGCTTATTGCCTACGGTGAAGTCAGTTCTGTTTCGGGTGTTCAAACGCAAGGACATCGCGGACATCGCCAGCTCGCGGGCAGCGTCACGGGTCGTCAGCGGGGCGGACATCGCGGCGCCACCATCCCCGCTTTCGCCGGTAGCGATCGATCCCGACAACGATATCGCAGTGCTCCAGTACACCGGCGGCACAACGGGCACCCCGAAGGGCGCCATGCTCACGCACGCCAATATCGTCGCGAATACCACCCAGGTCGTCGCTTGGGGCACGGGACTTACGCGCGGCGAGGAGATCGTCCTCGGCGCCCTGCCCCTGTTCCACGTCTTCGCCATGACCGTGGTCATGACGGTCGGGATCGATCTGGCGGCCAAAATCGTGTTGATGCCGCGGTTCCAGCTCAAGGAAGCGCTGAAGCTCATTCATCAGCAAAAACCGACGATGATGCCGGTCGTGCCGACGATCCTGACGGCGATGCTGAATTTCCCCGACATCAAGTCGTTCGACCTGTCGTCTCTGCGGTTCTGCCTCTCCGGCGGCGCGCCGCTGCCACTGGAGACGAAGCTGAAATTTGAGGCCCTCGCAGGTCACACCAAGGTGGTCGAGGGCTACGGGCTATCGGAGACATCGCCTGTGCTGACCGCCAACCCACTCGAGGGCGAGCCCGTGGCCGGGTCCATCGGGCTGCCGCTGCCGGGCACCGAGATTTCGCTGCGCGATCTGGACGATCCGACGAAAGAGGTTCCGCAAGGCGAACGCGGCGAGCTTTGCGCCAAAGGGCCGCAGGTGATGAAGGGCTATTGGAAGCGACCCGAGGACACGGAAAAGCAGTTTGTCGGTGATTTCCTGCGGACGGGAGACGTGGCGATCATGGACGAGCGCGGATATTTCGCGATCGTCGACCGGATCAAAGACCTCATCATCTGCTCGGGCTTCAATGTCTATCCGCGCCGCGTCGAAGAAGCGATCTATTGCCATCCGGCGGTCGAGGAAGTGACGGTGATCGGCATTCCGGATGCATACCGCGGCGAAGCTCCAAAAGCCTTCATCAAGCTGAAGAGCGGCATGACGGCGACGGCGGCCGAAATTCTGAAATTCCTCGAACCGAAGATCTCCAGGATCGAGATGCCGGCCGCCATCGAGTTCCGCGACAGCCTACCCAAAACGATGATCGGTAAGCTCTCCAAGAAGGAGCTGGCCGCCGAGGAAGCCAAGCGTGGCAAACCGGCATGACCGGCAAAGCAGCCCCCCTCGCTCGCGATCCGTTGCCGCCGCCGAGCGCGACGCGCGAACTGTTCTATTCGATTTCCGCGCTCGCTAAAGAATTCGGCATCACGACGCGCACGATCCGTTTCTA
>JBEVLH010000292.1:0-7773 GCA_040509255.1 Hyphomicrobium sp.
ACGGCGTGAGCATTCCAAATCTAATTACGCTCGGTCGAGTCATCCTCGTGCCCGTCGTCTTCTGGCTGTTGCTGACCGGCCAGCTCGAGGCCGCTTTCCTGGCGTTCGTCGTGGCGGGCATCTCCGACGCAGTCGACGGCTTCCTCGCCAAGCGCTTCAATTGGGAAACCGAACTCGGCGCCTACTTAGACCCTATCGCCGATAAGCTGCTGATCGTCTGCATCTTCATTGCGCTGGGCGTGACGGCGCGCCTCCCGTCCTGGTTGGTGATCCTCGTCGTATCCCGCGACGTCCTGATCGTCATCGCCGTCGTTCTGTCTTGGCTGCTCGACCATCCAACCCCGATGAAGCCGCTCGCCATCAGCAAGATGAACACCGTTGCGCAAATCGTGCTGGCCGGAACCGTGCTCGCCGACGAGGCGTTCGTGCTTAAGCTCAAGGGTCCGGTGCAACTGCTGACGCTACTCGCCGCCGCCACCACAGTCGCCTCGCTCGTTGCCTATTTGCGCATATGGCTGCGGCACATGACGGTTTATGAAACTCCTGGCTCGAAAAGCTGAGCATTTGAGGCCATGCTGGCCGCGTGGTTCGGGCTTTGGGTGAGGATCGTTATTCATGCATTTTGAGCGGCACGCGCTGTTCTGGACGGCGACCGCCCTTCTGTTCGCTTATATCGTGCAGCTCATCGCGCCGGCCCTTCTGCCGTTCGCGATCGGCCTGACCCTCGCCTACTTCTTGAACCCCGTCGTAGACGCGATGGGCAGAGCCGGCATCCCGCGCTGGATCGCGACCATCCTGTTGCTGACGATTTCGACGCTGTTGATCATCCTGGCTCTGGTGTTCGTTGTCCCGATCCTGGTCCAGCAGGCGGCGGGATTTATCGAGTCCGCACCAGCCGCCATCAATCGCCTCAAGACGCTCATCGAAACCACCGCCCGCGAGCAGCTGGGTACGCGCTACCCCGAAGCCGAAGCCACCGTCCGCAACGCCATCGACGGTTTCAGCTCCACCGTCCCCTCGCTGCTCGCAGCCATTGCCGGAAGCGTCTGGAATCAAGGATCCGCCGCCTACAACTTCTTCACCGTCATCCTCATCACGCCCGTCGTCTTCTTCTACGTGATGCTCGATTGGCCGAAGATCGTCGCCAGGATCGATTCCTATCTGCCGCGCGATGAAGCCGATCAGATTCGCGGGCTCGCGGCCGAGATCGACTCCCGCATCTCCGCCTTCATCCGCGGCCAGGGCGTCGTTTGCATCCTTCTCGCCACCTATTATGCCGTCGCCTACAGCTTGGCCGGTTTGAATTACGGGCTCCTCGTCGGCATCGCGACCGGACTTGCGTCTTTCATCCCCGTCTTCGGATGGTCGCTTGGCGCGATAACCGCCTTGCTTCTCGCCGTCGTGCAATATTGGCCCGACCTGATGCCGATCTTCATCATCGTCGGCATATTGCTTGTCGGCCAGGCCCTCGAGTCCGCGATCCTCAGCCCGTACATCATCGGATCCGAAGTCGGCCTGCATCCGGTCTGGATCATTTTTGCGTTGCTGACCTTCAGCTATCTGTTCGGATTCCTTGGCCTTCTGGTCGCCGTGCCGGTTTCCGCCGCAATCGGAGTGCTCGTACGCTTTGCGCTCCGCAAATATCTCTCGTCGACGGTGTATCGCGGCGAGGTCGAAGCGGCGCCGAAGGAACACCCCTGAACCGGCCCATGACCACGACGCCCGAGCAGCTCGTTTTCGAACTCCCGCACCGCACGGCGATGGGACTTGAGGATTTTCTCGTCTCACAGTCGAACGCGGCTGCCGTCGACCTTGTCGACCGTTGGCCCGACTGGCCTATCGGCGCGGCCGTGATCGCCGGCGCGACGGGGAGCGGAAAGACGCACCTCGCCAATGTCTGGTTGACGCGCGCTGGCGCCAAGGCCTTCGAAGCCGCCGAGATCACGCGCGAAGCGGTCCCGAAAATTGCAGCCGTCGGCGCCGTCCTGATCGAGGATATCCAGCACGCCGCCGACGAGGCCGCGCTCTTTCATCTGCTAAATCTCGTTCGCGAACAGCGGCTGCAGATTCTGCTGACAACTGACAAGGTTCCCGGCGACCTTCCGATCACACTTCCCGACTTCCGCTCCCGCCTCAAAGCCCTGCCACTCGCGACCATTGACCCACCGGACGACGCCCTGCTGCGCGCCGTCCTCGTGAAGCTCTTTGCCGATCGGCAACTGAGCGTCGAACCCCACCTCGTCGACTACGTCCTGGTCCGCATGGAACGGTCGATGCTGGCCGCCGAACGCTTCGTCGCTGGCGCCGACCGCCGGGCGCTGGTCTTGCAGCGGCGCGTGACGCGCGCGATTGCCGCTGCCACGCTTGACGCACTCGGCTATTGAATCAGCTTATAAATCGGGCGGACGCGCACCCATTCGTCAGAAGGGTGTAAAGCTACTATATGGATTTCGAGACCGCTTTCGGAGCATTTTCCCACCATGGCAACCGTGAAAAGCAGAACTGGCACCAAATCGGACGTGCAAACCGTCCCGGAGGGGCCTGACCGCTTCTACAATCGCGAGCTGTCGTGGCTGCAGTTCAACCGCCGCGTCCTCGAAGAGGCTGCCAACGTTCAGCACCCGCTGCTCGAGCGCCTGCGCTTCTTATCCATCGCCGCCGCCAACCTCGACGAATTCTACATGGTGCGCGCCGCCGGCGTGTACGGCCAGCTTCGCGCCGGCATAACGACGCTGTCGCAGGACGGCATGACCCCGATGCAGCAGCTCGCAGCCATCAACAAGTTTGCAACCAAGCTTGTCGCCGACGAGCAAACGATCTGGCGCACCCTCAACGACGAACTCGGCGTTGCCGGCCTCCATGTCCTTCATCCCGCTGATCTCAACCGGTCACAGCGCGACTGGCTCGAAAAGCTTTTCCTCACTCAGATCTTCCCGATCCTGACGCCGATCGCGGCCGACCCCGCCCACCCGTTTCCGTTCATCCCCAACAAGGCCATGACCATCGCCGTCGAGATGGTGCGCCCGATGGACGCCAAGGCCATGAACGGCCTCATTCCGATTCCGGCTCAGATCGATCGCTTTATTCGATTGCAGGCTGATCCCGACAAACCGAAGGACGTCCGCTTCATCTCGCTCGAGAACGTCATCGGCATGTTCCTGACCGAACTTTTCTCGGGCTTCGAGATCAAGAGCCAGGGCACCTTCCGCGTCCTGCGCGACAGTGACATCGAATTCCTTGAAGAGGCCGAGGATCTCGTCCGCTCCTACGAGAGCCAGTTGAAGCGCCGCCGCCGCGGCAACGTCATCCGGCTCGAGATCGATTCCCGCATGCCGGAGAGACTGCGCAAGTTCGTGATCGACGAACTCGAGGTGCGCGACGAAAGCATCTTCGTGAAGGAAGGCATCCTCGCGATGGCCGACACCTCACAGCTCATCGTCTCCGACCGTCCGGACTTGATCTTCAAGCCGTTCGCCATCCGCTTTCCCGAGCGCATTCGCGAGTTCAGCGGCGATTGCTTCGCGGCGGTTCGCAACAAGGACATCGTCGTCCACCACCCGTATGAAAGCTTCGACGTCGTCGTGCAGTATTTGCGTCAGGCTGTCGCCGATCCGAACGTGATGGCGATCAAGTGGACGCTCTATCGCACCTCGCGCGACAGCCCGATCATCCAGGCGCTGAAAGAAGCCGTCGAAGCCGGTAAATCCGTAACCGCTGTCGTCGAGCTCAAGGCCCGCTTCGATGAAGCCGCCAACATTCGCTGGGCACGCGATCTTGAAAGCGCGGGCGTGCACGTCGTCTACGGTTTCACCGAATTGAAGACCCACGCCAAGCTTGGCCTCATCGTGCGCCGTGAAGGCACCGAGCTGACGACCTACTGTCATATCGGCACCGGCAACTATCACCCGCAGACGGCGCGCGTTTATACCGATCTCTCGCTCTTCACCACCGACCCGGTGATGGCGCGCGACATCACTCGCATCCTGAATTTTGTGACGGGCTATGGTGAGCCGGTCGAACTCGAATGCATGGCGGCGAGTCCGCACGGCATCCGCAATCGCATCATGACCCACATCGCGGACGAGATTCGCAACGCCAAGGCCGGAAGGCCGTCGGGCATCTGGTGGAAAATGAATGCCCTCGTCGATCCCCAGATCATCTCGTCCCTCTATGACGCAAGCAACGCCGGCGTCCCCATCGATCTCGTCGTGCGCGGCATCTGCTGTCTGCGCCCTGGGATTCCGGGGCTTTCGAGCAACATCCGCGTCAAAAGCATTGTCGGCCGTTTCCTCGAGCATTCGCGCATTTACTGCTTTGCCAATGGAGAGGCCTTGCCTTCCCCCAAGGCCGCCGTCTACATCAGCTCCGCCGACATGATGCCGCGCAATCTCGACCGCCGCGTCGAGACTATGGCGCCGGTGAAGAATCCGACCGTGCACGAACAAGTCCTCGACCAGATCATGGTTGCGAACTTGAAGGACAATCAACAGAGCTGGCGGATCAACTCCGACGGCAGCGCGACCCGGGTGCAACCGGGCCCGGGGGAGGAAGCCTTCAATGCCCACAAGTACTTCATGACAAATCCTTCGCTTTCGGGGCGCGGACAGTCTCTGAAAGAGAGCTTCCCGCAGCGCTTCCGTCATTCCGGTTAGTCGCCGGGAGCCTCAATGACACGGTGGAGAGAGATCTCGGGCGCCAATGAGCGCACCGCGGAAATGGAGCCCATCGGCGTCGTCGATATTGGTTCAAATTCCGTGCGGCTCGTCGTCTACGAAGGCGCGGTGCGGGCGCCGACGCCCGTCTTCAACGAAAAAATTCTCTGCGGTCTCGGCCGTTCGGTGGCAACCACTGGCAGTCTGGGCGTCGACGCCGTCGATCGCGCGCTTGCGGCCCTCGTGCGGTTCAAGGTCATTGCGCGCATCCTGCGCGTCAAGAATATCCGCGTCATTGCCACCGCCGCCGTCCGCGACGCCCAGAACGGCCGCGAATTCATCGAGCGCGGCGAAAAAGCCATCGGTACGCGGATCGAAATCCTTTCCGGAGAAACCGAAGCCCGCCTTGCTGCCCAGGGCATCATGATGGGCTTCATCGACGCCGATGGTATCGCGGGCGACCTTGGCGGTGGCAGCCTCGAACTGATCGACCTGGCGCAGGACCGCTTGAACGACGCCGCGACTTTGCCGCTCGGTGGCCTCCGCCTCATCGACACCACCGGCAACAAGATCGAACGCGCCGTTGAGATCATCGACAACGCTGTGTCGAGTTTGCCCTGGCTGAGGAACGGCGCCGGACGGACGTTCTACGCCGTCGGCGGCACGTGGCGCGCGCTCGCAAAACTGCAAATGGAACGGGTCGATTATCCCTTGCGCGTCATGCAGGGCTACCGCCTGACCACGCGCGAAGCGCTCGATCTGTGCGAGCAGTTCCGCAAATCGAAAAAGCCGCTCGATCTTCCCGGCATCGGCGGCATCGCCCGCGCCCGCCGCGAGGTCCTGCCGTTTGGCGCTCTCGTGCTCGAACGGCTGTTGCGGCAGATGGAGCCCCGCCAGATCGTGTTCTCGGTCTTCGGCATCCGCGAGGGCCTTATCTATGGGCTTCTGCCGCCGCACGAGAAAGCCCGCGATCCGCTCCTCAGCTTCTGCGAGGATTACGCCACCTTGCGCGCCCGCTCCGTCGAGCACGCCTTCGAGCTGTGCACCTGGACCGACCAGCTGTTCTCCGATCCCGCGCTCGAGGAAACGGCCGACGAGCGCCGCCTGCGTCACGCCGCATGCCTCCTCTCGGACGTCGGCTGGCGCACGCATCCCGATTACCGCGGCGAGCAGAGCGTTAACATCATCGCCCATGCCGGCCTCGGCGGCGTCGATCACCAAGGCCGGATTTTTCTAGCGCTGTCCGTCTTCCACCGCCACGAGACCTCGGAAGAGCACGGCGCCGAACTCGATCGCCTGCGCAGTCTGGTCACCAAACGCGTCCAGCGCCGGGCGCGGATTGTTGGCGCCGCGCTTCGGGCTGCCCATATGCTCTCGATCGGCATGGCCGGCGTCATCGATCAAACGCCGCTCAGCTACGACGACGGTGCGCTTGTCCTGACGCTGCCGCTGGCATACGCGGCCCTTGACGGCGAACGGCTCAGGCGACGGTTTGGGGGGCTGGCGGAGTTGATGGGGAAGCGGGCGGAGGTCCGAATTAGCGGTTGAGAGGCAGTACGCCTCGTTCGCGACGCAACAATTTCTGATAATCTCGACTCAGGTTTGCAGGATGAAGACAGCCTCAATGGCCGAAGATCTCTATGACATTCTCGGTGTAGCGCGCGGGGCGACAGAGGACGAAATACGGGGCGCCTTCCGCAAGGCCGCCAAAGCAAACCATCCCGACGTCAATCCCGGCAACTCCGGCGCCGCCGAGCGCTTCAAGAAAATCACTGCCGCCAACGAAATCCTGAGTGATCCGGAGAAGCGCCGCCAGTACGACGCCGGTGAAATCGACGCCAAAGGTGATCCTCGCCGCCCGCAATGGAGCAGGGCGGGGGCAGCCGGCGGCCGCCGTGGGTTTTCGGGCGCCCGTGGTTTCGAAGGCCGCGCAGGCTCGGGCGCCGGCTTCGACGATTTCAGTTTCTCGGATATTTTCTCCGACGTTTTTGGGTCAGCCAGCGCCGGCGCGCGCCGAGAGGCCCATGGCTATGCCGCCCGTGGGCAGGATGTCCGCTATTCCCTTGAGGTCGATTTCTTGGAAGCCGTGCAAGGCAGCAAGAAACGCGTAACGCTGCCCGACGGCGGTATTCTCGACCTCACCGTTCCCGAAGGGGTGATGGACGGTCAGGTCCTCCGCCTCAAGGGCAAGGGCGCGGCCGGAAGCGCCGGCGCCGAAGCCGGCGATGCCCTCATCGAGATCAAGGTCCGCACGCACAACGATTTCCGCCGCGAAGGCGACGATATTCTGCTCGACCTGCCGATCACCATCGACGAAGCCGTGCTCGGCGGCCGCGTCGAGGTGCCGACACCGACGGGGCGTGTCCAGCTGACCATTCCCAAAGGCACGAGTTCAGGCAAGACCTTTCGCCTCAAGGGCAAGGGCGTCCGCACAAAGTCGGGGCAAGTCGGCGACCAGCTCGTCACCGTCAAGATCGTAATGCCCTCCGACATCGACGAGAGTCTGTCGTACTTCTTTTCCGAATGGCGCCAGAAGCACGGCTACGATCCCGGCCGGAAGTAACACTCGTCCCGCTCTCCGCACTTGCTCGCATGCGCTCGCTTCGCGCGAGGATGCCGAAATCAAGAGTTCCTGGGCCTATCGCGCCGCCGGCACCGCGCGCACTTCGCCGTCGACCAAGGTCAGCGCCAGCTCGCCGCGCTTGAGTTTCAGCGCCGCATCTCCGAACAACGCCCGACGCCAGCCCTGCAGCGCCAGGATGTCGGCTTCGTCCGAGGTCGCGAGCTGCTCGAGATCGTCGCTGTCGGCGATGATGCGCGGCGCGACGCCGTGCTCTGCAGCCACGGCTTTCAGAAGCACCTTCAGCAACTCGAGCGTCGCGCTCGCTTCCGCCGAAAGCGCCTCGCTGCGCTCGATCTTGGGCAGCGTCTTCGGATCGCGCGTGAGGCCGGCCTTGACGACTTCGACGATTTCCTTGGCCCGTTGCGACCGCGCAAAGCCATCAGACAGTGTGCGCAACTGGCCCAACGCGTCCGCGCTCGCCGGCAACTGGTTCGCAATGTCGTACAGCGCATCGTCGCGCAGCACGCGCCCGCGCGGCACGTCGAGCGATTGCGCCAA
>JBEVLH010000293.1:0-3804 GCA_040509255.1 Hyphomicrobium sp.
TTCTCCGTTTCGGCGAGGCGCAGCTGCGTGCGGTTCGCGGCCGAGGTGACTTCGCCCAAGATGTTGGGAAACGTCTCCGCCGGAAACATCGTCTGCATCAGTTTGTCGAGATCGTCGCTGTATTGCGTCATCCCGACCGCAACGGCGAAATGGACCTTGCGCTTGCGCGCGAAGCCGTCAAACGACGGATCAAGCATGGCCCCGAGAATCTCGCGGACGCGATCGGCGCGAAAGTTGAAGCAAAGGACGCCGTCGCCGTCCTTGACGCCGGCGTATTGGCCGATCACCGACGGTTCGATGAATTCGTCCGTGAGGTTCTTTGCATACGCCTCCGATATCGCCGACCGGGCGTCGGGGAAGCGTGGAGCGTCGGCTTCGACGATGGCGTTATACGCCCGTGAGACGCGCTCCCAGCGCTTGTCACGGTCCATTGCGTAATAGCGCCCGATCACGGTGCCGACCGGGACCGAGGACGGGAGCGCAGCTTCCAGCCGCGTCAAGCTATCGAGCGCCGATTTCGGTGGCGTATCGCGTCCATCCGTGAGGACGTGCACGACGGATGACACGCCATTGTCGGCGAGGATGCCGGCCAGCGCTGCGACGTGGCCTTCATGCGAATGCACCCCGCCGGGAGAAACCAGTCCGACGAGGTGGCACGTGCCGCCACTCTGTTTCAACGTCTGGATCAGCGAACGGAGCGCTTCGGTGGACTTGATGCTGCCGGACGCAATGGCGTCGTTGATCCGCGGCAGATCCTGCATCACGACGCGGCCCGCGCCGATATTGAAATGTCCAACCTCGGAGTTGCCCATCTGGCCATCGGGCAGACCGACATCGCGTCCCGAGGTCTTCAACAGCGCGTGCGGATTAGCGGCCCAGAGACGATCGAAATTCGGTGTGCGAGCCTGCCGAACGGCATTGTCGGCCGGATCTTCGCGCCAGCCCCAGCCGTCCAATATGGCCAGCATCACCGGACGACGTTCTTGCATGGGCTCACCTTCCGCTGTCGAGACGGGTGGTTTTGAGCGATCATTCAGCGATCGTCAATCGCCGTCGTCGGACATGCCGGGCGGGGGAATGCCGTCAGTTTGCCGGGATTGCCGCCAAAGGAAGTGAGTTGGCTATTTGCTTGTTCCCCTGCCGGGTTCAGATCGTAGGGCGGATTAGCGGAGCGTAATCCGCCGTCCTCCCGCGCGCAGGGACCGCGGTGGGTTACGCCTTCGGCTAACCCACCCTACTTTCTCAATGCAACCCGACCTGTCCGGCTTCCCAGCCGAGCATCGCCTGCTTCCGGGTGATGCCCCAGTGATAGCCGGTCAGTGTGCCGCCCTTGCCGAGGGCGCGATGGCAGGGCACCACGAACGACACCGGGTTGCGGCCGACCGCGGCGCCGACCGCGCGCGAGGCCTTCGGGTTCCTGATCGTGGTCGCGATGTCGGAATAGCAGACCGCGCGGCCCATCGGGATCTTGAGCAGCGTCTCCCACACCCGCACCTCGAAATCGGTGCCGATCAGGACGACCCGCAGCGGCTGGTCCGGCCGCCACAGCTTCGTATCGAAGATGCGCGCGGCGAGATCGGCGGTGCCCTCGGTGTCCTCGACATAGGTGGCGTTGGGCCAGCGCCGCTTCATGTCGGCGAAGCCGATCTGTTCTTCGCCGTGATCCGCGAAGGCAAGGCCCGACAGGCCCCGGTCGGTGGCGATCACGATCGCCGTGCCGAACGGCGAGGGATGGAAGCCGTAGCGCAGCGTCAGTCCGGCGCCGCCGTTCTTCCATTCGCCCGGCGACATCGCTTCATGCGTGACGAAGAGGTCATGCAGGCGGCCCGGACCCGACAGCCCCGAGTCGAGCGCGGCGTCGAGCACGCTGGCCGAATCGCGCAGCAGGCCCTTGGCGTGGTCCAGCGTCAGCGCCTGCATGAACGCCTTCGGCGTCAGCCCGGCCCATCGACGGAACAAATGGTGCAACTCATCCGGCGTCACGGCGGCGGCATCGGCCATCGCCTCGATGGTCGGCTGGGTGCGCCAGTGCTCGGAGATGAAGGCGATCGCGCGGCGCACGGAGTCGTAGTCGCGCAGCGCGGCGCTCTGGGGGCCCGGCTTGGCCAGGCGCTGGTCATGTATGGCGAGTGTCATCATGGGATCTGATTTAGGGCTCATGCGCGGTCCAAACCACCCGATTTCCGACAGCTCTCAATGTACCGGATTGTAGGTGACGCCCCGCTTGGCGGTTTGCAAGGCGGCCAGCAAGGCCTTGGCGAAACTCGCCTTTTCGTCCGGTCCGAGATTCCGGCCGACGGAAACCCGGCGTCCGCGCGAGACCAGATAGACATGCTCGATTCCGAAATCCGGATCGCCGGTCTGCTCCAGCTGCACCCACATCGGATTGAACGACATCTCGAACAACTGGCCGCGATGGCTGACGCGCCGCACCCGCAATTCCGACGGGGTCATCACGATGTCTTCGGTCGCATTCGCGCTGCGGAAATTGGCCCGGAACGCCCAGTAGATCACCAGCGCGTCGAGGCCGAAAAACCCGAACACGGGCCAGGCGCCCATCATCCAGAACACGATGCCGGCGATGAAGCTCACCACGCAGATGAACGCCATCAGCACCATGAAGCCGGTGCGGCTCAGCGAACGGTGTGGCGTCACCCGCGCCGAGAACAGCGTCGGCTGATCGGGGGCCGGATCAAAGTCGTTGCCTGCAGTCATCGCGTGTCAGTATATCCCGATCATGGCCAAAATCATCCGCTCAAACAGCGCCCAAAAAGCCGGCGTTCCATCGGTGCCGAAGAAAGCGGCACGGAAGGTCGTCAAGCCATCGCCGAAGCTTGCGGCGAAACCGGCGAAGGCCAAACTTCAGAAGATAAAGCCCTGGACCGCGGCCGAGGTCCATGAGGCGTTCAGCCGGTTTCAAAAGGCCAATCCCGAGCCGAAGGGCGAACTCGAACATCTGAACCCGTATACGCTGCTGGTCGCCGTGGTGCTGTCCGCGCAGGCGACCGATGCCGGCGTCAACAAGGCAACGCGCGCGCTGTTTCCGATCGCCGATACGCCGCAGAAGATGCTCGCGCTCGGCGAGGAGCAGGTCCGTGAATATATCAGGACGATCGGGCTCTATCGCACCAAGGCGAAGAACGTGATCGCGCTGTCGCAGAAGCTGATCGACGATTTCGGCGGCGTCGTGCCGCGCACGCGCGCCGAGATCGAGACGCTGCCCGGCGCAGGACGCAAGACGGCGAACGTCGTGCTCAACATGGCCTATGGCGAGCACACGATGGCGGTGGACACGCATGTATTCCGCGTCGGCAACCGCACCGGACTCGCGCCGGGCAGGAATCCGATCGAGGTCGAACTCGGGCTGGAGAAGGTGATCCCGCCGGAGTTCATGCTGCACGCCCATCACTGGCTGATCTTGCACGGCCGCTATACGTGCCTCGCGCGCAAGCCGCGCTGCGAGGTATGCCTGATCAACGATCTCTGCAGATGGCCGGAGAAGACGGTGTAAAGTCTCGCTCTGTCCTCATCCTGAGAAGCCGCGCAGCGGCGTCTCGAAGGATGGCGGCATCGGGGCTCTCATGGTTCGAGACGCGCGAAGACGCGCTCCTCACCATGAGGGTCAGGCAACCGGCATCTTCCTGACCGGCTCAATCAGCTCCGGCCGCGGCCCCGACAACCGCTTGTGCATGTGGACCATGAACGCCATGCCGAACAGCGGCGTCGCGAGGTTGACGATCGGGATCGACACGAACGCCGCGATGAAGAGACCCGCGGTGAACACGGTCGCCGCGTTGTCCTTGC
>JBEVLH010000294.1:0-4668 GCA_040509255.1 Hyphomicrobium sp.
CCGATGAAGTCCAGGGCAAGGGAACCGTCGATCACACGCCGGTCTATGTTCGCGAGGTCGTGAAGCGCGCGCTCGAGCTGTCGGCATCAGCGATCATCCTCGTCCACAACCATCCATCCGGTGATCCGACGCCGTCCCGCGCCGATATCGACATGACGAAACAGATCATCGAAGCCTCGCGCCCCCTCGGCGTCACAGTCCACGATCACGTCATCGTCGGCCGCAACGGCCACGCCAGCCTGAAGGCGCTCCGCCTGATCTAGCCGTTATTCGCTCGCGCTCTTCTCGATTGCGCTTTCGTTCCGGGTGTCCCGCATCGTTGCGTAAACGATCAGCGACAGCGCGATGCAGACCGTGACGTACCAATAAAAATACGTCTCGTGCCCCGCTTGCTTGAGCCGGAGCGCGATCCATTCCGCCGTACCGCCAAAGATCGCGACCGTCAGCGCATATGGCAGTCCGACGCCCAGCGCCCGGATCGACGTCGGAAACAACTCTGCCTTCACCACGGCGTTGATGGCGGTGTAGCACGACACGATGGCAAGGCCGCCAAGCACCAGCAGGAACGCGGCCCACGGCTCGCGAACGCTTGCAAGTTCCGTCAGCAGCGGCACCGTGCAAAGCGTCCCGAGAATGCCGAAGGTAACGAGTACCGGCCGCCGCCCGACGACATCGGACAACGCCCCGACCGCCGGCTGCAACAGCATGTAGACGAACAGCGCCGACGCCGAGATGACCGTCGCGGTGTCTTTCGAAAACCCCGAGGTGTTGACCAGAAATTTCTGCATGTACGTCGTGTAGGTGTAGAAGGCCAGCGTGCCTCCCATCGTCAAGCCGATGACGATTGCGACCTCGCGCGGGTGCTGCAGCAGCGCTCTCATCGAACCTTCGCGATGCTTCGCCCTCACAAATGCCTCGGTCTCCAGAAGATCGCGCCTCATCACGAACGCGATGAGCGCTAGCACCGCCCCGATCGCGAACGGAATGCGCCAGCCCCATGCTTCGAGTTCAGCGGCCGTCAGCACGAACGTCTGCAGTACGATCAGGACGAGCATCGCCGTCAGCTGCCCACCGATCAGCGTCACGTACTGAAAGCTCGAATAGAAGCCGCGATGCCGCGACGTCGCCATTTCGGAAAGATAGGTCGCGCTCGTCCCGTATTCGCCGCCGAGGCTCAAGCCCTGGATCATGCGCGCGGTCAGCAAAATGATCGGCGCTGCCACCCCGATCGTGGCGTAGACCGGCGTTACCGCGATCAGCGCTGAGCCGAAGCACATCAGAAGCACCGAGGCCGTCAGCGCGATCCGGCGGCCATGCCTGTCCGCCATCCGCCCGAAGAACCACGCCCCGATCGGACGCATCAGGAAGCCGACGGCAAAGATCGCCGCGGTATTCAGCAGCTGCGCGGTCTGATTTCCCTCGGGAAAGAAAGCTTTGGCAAAATAAAGCGAAAAAGCCGCGTACACGTAGAAATCGTACCACTCGACCAGATTGCCGGACGACCCGATCAGGATGGCCTTGATTCGCTCGGCAAAGGTCAGTCCCGCCGGGGATTTCGTGTCCTGCAAGCTGGCGCTCCCCCTGTTTTTGGGCGAACCTAGCACGTGCCGCGCCTCTGTGCCGCACACCATCCGCGAAACGAAGCCGACGGCGCCGGCGACATTGACGACTCGGAAGTGCGATCCCTAATTAGCAGGCCCTGATCCGCTGGGTGCGGTCGGAGACGAGAACCATGACCAAGAAACCCCATCACGCGAGCGTTATCATTCTGGGCTCGGGCCCGGCCGGCTATACGGCAGCGGTCTATGCGGCGCGCGCGATGCTGTCGCCGACCCTTATCCAGGGCACCCAGCCGGGCGGCCAGCTGACAATCACCACCGACGTCGAGAACTATCCGGGCTTCGCCGATCCGATCCAGGGTCCGTGGCTGATGGAGCAGATGCAGGCCCAGGCCGAGCACGTCGGCACCCACATCGTGATGGACCACATCAACAAGGTCGAACTGCGCACTCGCCCTTTTCGTCTCGAAGGCGACAGCGGCGACAACTACACGTGCGACGCCCTTATCATCGCCACCGGCGCCCAGGCGCGCTGGCTTGGTCTTCACTCGGAAGAGCATTTCAAGGGCCACGGCGTCTCCGCCTGCGCGACCTGCGACGGCTTTTTCTACAAGGGCAAGGAAGTCGTTGTCGTCGGCGGCGGTAACACCGCAGTCGAGGAAGCGCTATTCCTCACGAACTTCGCGAACAAGGTCACGCTCGTGCACCGCCGCGACTTCCTGCGCGCCGAAAAGATCCTGCAAGAACGGCTGTTCAAGAATCCGAAAATCGACATCGTCTGGGACAGCGTGGTCGAGGAAGTCATCGGCGCGCCGTCACCGAAATCCGTCACCGGCATCGTGCTCAAGAATCTGAAAACAGGCATGACGTCCGAACTCGCGACCGATGGCGTCTTCGTTGCTATCGGCCACGCGCCGGCGACCGAGCTGTTCAAAGGCCAGCTTGAGACGACGCCCTCGGGTTATCTCATCACCGCCCCGGATTCGACCGCGACGGCCATACCGGGCGTTTTCGCTGCGGGTGACGTGAAGGACGAAGTGTTCCGCCAGGCCGTCACGGCCGCTGGCATGGGCTGCATGGCAGCGCTCGAGGCCGAGCGCTATCTCGCGCGCATGGAAGAACAGGCCGACGCGGCGGAATAACAAGCCGCGCCGGCATTTATCTCGTGCCGAGATCGATTTGATCTGCGACGCCCGCGCGACAAGATCGCCCTCATACATGCGTATATATTGTTATCTGCTATGCCGCCGTTGCATTGCTCCCGGCGCATAGCTAAATAGCAGTACTCCAGAACCCCCCGCTGGTGAGCCTCCGACATGGATTGGGACAAGCTTCGCATCTTTCATGCGGCCGCGGAGGCAGGCAGCTTCACGCACGCCGGCGAGCAACTGCATATGAGCCAGTCTGCGGTCAGCCGGCAGATCTCTGCGCTCGAAGCCAATCTCCGCGTCACCCTCTTTCATCGCCACGCCCGCGGCCTCGTCCTGACCGAACAGGGCGAATTGCTGAACCGCACCGTCGCTGAAGTCTTCGCGAAACTGCAAACCGCCGAAACCCTGCTGTCGGATTCGACGACCAAGCCGTCCGGCGAACTCCGCGTCACCGCGCCGATTGGCTTCGGCACGATCTGGCTGACACCCCGCCTGCGCGAATTCGGTGAGCTCTATCCTGATATCCGCGTCGAGCTGATCCTTAACGACGATCAGGTCGATATCGGCATGCGTGCCGCCGACGCTGCCATCTGGACGCGTGAGCCGGAGCAAGCCGATCTCATCCGCCGGCCGCTGTTCGAAAGCCGCGTGCGCGCGTTTGCTTCGACGCAGTACGTTCGGAAATACGGCTCGCCGAAGAGCCTCGCCGACCTCGATCAGCATCGCATCATCGGCTATACGGGCCCGTCGGCACAGCACCTCGACGCCATGTCTTGGATAGAAACGGCGGGCCGCGAAAACAATGACCCTCGGGAAGCCGTGCTTCGGGTGAACAGTGTCGTCGCCATCAAGTACGCCATCCGTGCCAGCATCGGCATCGGCATGATCCCGGACTACCTGACCGACGAGCAGAACGACCTGGTTCCGGTGCTGACCGAAACCGAGCAGCCCTCGCTGTTCATGGTCTATGCCTATCCCGAGGAGCTCAAATCGTCCAAGAAGGTCCAGCTTCTGCGCGACTTCCTGCTCTCGAAAATCACCAAAAGACACAATTGAAACCGCGAGCCCCCGGCGCCCGTACCTGCGCACAGTGGAGCCATGCTGGGCTGTTTGCCACCGCCGCGCCTGGTTTCGCGACCTCATCACCGTCAGCCGGGCTTTCGGGTCCGGCTTTTTTGCAGCCGTGACCAGCGCCGAATTGCGAAAACCCCAGTCTGACGCTATCTAACCCGTTCGCTATTACCCGCCGTCCCCTAAAAGGCTCACGAAAGTCATGGCTAAGACGCTTTACGATAAAATTTTCGAAGATCACGTGGTGGAGCAATCGCCGGACGGAACGAGCCTTCTTTATATCGACCGCCACCTAGTCCACGAAGTGACGAGCCCTCAGGCCTTCGAGGGCCTCCGCATGGCCGGCCGCAAGGTTCGCGCCCCGGACAAGACGCTCGCCGTCGTCGACCACAATGTCCCGACGACCGACCGTTCAAAGGGCATCGCCGACCACGACAGCCGCGTCCAGGTCGAGACGCTTGCCGCGAACGCCCGCGATTTCGGCATCGAGTATTTCCATGAACGCGACAAGCGTCAGGGCATCGTCCACGTCGTTGGACCCGAGCAGGGCTTCACGTTGCCCGGCACGACGATTGTCTGCGGCGACAGCCACACCTCGACGCACGGCGCGTTCGGCGCGCTCGCGCACGGCATCGGCACCTCGGAAGTCGAGCACGTTCTGGCGACGCAGACGCTGATCCAGAAGAAAGCCAAGAACATGCGCGTGACCGTCGACGGCGTCACGCCGAAGGGCGTCGGCGCCAAGGACATCACCCTCGCGATCATCGGCGAGATCGGCACGGCGGGCGGCACCGGCTCCGTCATCGAATACGCCGGCGAAGCCATCCGCGCGCTGTCGATGGAAGGCCGCATGACGGTCTGCAACATGTCGATCGAAGGCGGCGCCC
>JBEVLH010000295.1:0-5048 GCA_040509255.1 Hyphomicrobium sp.
TGATGGCGACGGCGCAGCTGGCGCCGATCGCGAAGGATTTCAAGGTCGCGGATATCCCGGTTTCGCTCGTCGGCATTACGTTGCCGGCGCTGACGTTCGCATTGTCGCTCGACCGTATTCTCAACGGCGTGACGCGGCCGTTCTTCGGCTGGGTCTCGGACAAGATCGGGCGTGAGCCGACCATGTTCATCGCGTTCGGCCTGGAAGGCATCGGCTTGCTGGCGCTGGCGCACCTTGGGCACGATCCCATCCTGTTCGTGCTGCTGACGGGTCTGGTGTTCTTTGCCTGGGGCGAAATCTACAGCCTGTTCCCGGCGACGTGCGGCGATACCTTCGGTTCGAAGTTCGCAACGACGAATGCGGGCCTGCTCTACACGGCGAAGGGGACTGCGGCGCTGCTGGTGCCGTTCTCGAGCGTGCTGACGAAAGCGACTGGCAGCTGGCATGCCGTGTTCTATACGGCGGCGGCCATGAACATCGCGGCGGCGCTGCTTGCGATCCTGGTGCTCAGGCCGCTGCGGAATCGGATGGCGCAAGCCAACGACATCTAAGGCACGCACGATTACCGTCATCTGATCTGAGTGAGCCGGGGCCCTGTTCCGGCTCACTTGTCTTTTGGGGCAGTGCGGGGACGCTCAGACCTCTCGGGACGTGCCGCGACCGCGGAACAGGAGCGCAATCGCGAGACCGGCGGCGAAACCTCCGACGTGGGCCATGTAGGCGACGCCCCCAGCATCGGCCGTTTCGTCCGTGCGCGCGATCGCGCCGACGCCGCTGAAGAGCTGCAGCACGATCCAGAAGCCGATTACTACAAACGCCGGCATCGAGAAAATTTGCCGGATGACGAGCACGTCGACGCGGGCGTGGGGAAAGAGCAGCATGTAGGCTCCGAGGACGCCGGCAATAGCGCCCGATGCGCCGACGTTGGGAATGTTGGAGTGCTCGTTGAAGTAATACTGCGCGAACGTGGCGGCGATACCGGCAAGCAGATAGAATACCAAGAACTTCAGATGGCCGAAGCTTTCCTCCACGTTGTCGCCGAAGATGTAGAGATACAGCATATTACCGAAGAGGTGCATCCAGCCGCCGTGCATGAACATGGCGGTAAAGATGGTCGGCCAGTTCGCTGCCGGATCGGCGCTGAAGTGGCTCGGGATGAATGACCATTGCTTGATGAATTCATCGCCGCCGTTGAGTTCGACGAAAAAGAACGCGATGTTGGCGACGATCAGGGCCGTGGTGACGATGGGCGTCACGCGTACTGCAGAGTCATCGTCGCCGATCGGAAACATCGCAGCTTCTCCCCCTTTTGAATCGCCGCCGCCGTCAGGTGCAGGCGACGCTCAGGCCGTTGACGATTTTCGCGCCGACATCAGATAGTTTACATCGGTGTCCGGGTTTCGCGACCAGACGTCCTGCAGCGGATTGTACGTGATGCCCTCGAAACGGATATCATTAAGACGTGCGGCCTTGGCGTAGCCGGCAAGTTCATCCGGGGTAATGAAACGATCCCATTGATGGGTTCCGCGGGGCAGCCAGCCGAGAACGTATTCGGCGCCGATGATGGCGAGCGCCCAGGCCTTGAACGTGCGGTTCAACGTCGAAAAAACTGCGAGGCCGCCGGGCGCGACGAGGGCCGCGCATTCGCCCATGAATTTTGCCGGGTCCGGGACGTGCTCTACAACTTCGAGGCAGGCGACGATGTCGAACGTCCGCCCTTCAGCAACCAGATCTTCGACGCGAGCGGCGCGATAGTCGATGACGAGCCCTTGGCCTTCGGCGTGGCTTTTCGCAATGGCGATGTTTTTTTCCGCGGGATCGATGGCGGTGACGGTCGCGCCCATGCGAGTCAACGGCTCGGAGACGAGGCCGCCGCCGCAGCCGATGTCGATCGCCGTCAGGCCAGTGAGGGGTCGCAATGCCATGGCATCGCGATTGAAGCGCTCGACGGCGGAATCACGAATGAACGACAGCCTCGGCGGTCCAATCTGATGGAGCGGCCGAAATTTTCCTTTCGGGTTCCACCATTCGGAGGCCAACCGGGAAAACCGCTCGACTTCTTCGCCGTCGAGGGTGGGTTGGCTCGCTTCGGATTGCTGCGGTGCCGTCATTGTGGTCTCCGTCTTGCGCCCTACACGTCAACCCGGCGCTCATCTTGTCAAGCGATTGTCCTGGCAGCGCCGATTTTCGGCTGTTGCGGGGGGGCGCGCGAGCCGCTAAGAAGCGCCGGACTCAATCCAAATCATTAATACGCGTTTGACCCCTGCCAGGGTCCGAGCGGGTTTGCACAGGCACAGGAAGCGCTGCGATAATGGCGACGGTTGTCATGAAATTTGGCGGGACGTCGGTCGCCAATATCGAGCGCATCCAGAACGTCGCGCGGCATGTGAAGCGCGAGGTCGACGCCGGTAACAAGGTGGCGGTCGTCGTGTCGGCCATGGCGGGCGTGACGAACCAGCTCGTGGCGTGGGTGAAGGAAGCCTCGCCCCTCTATGACGCCCGCGAGTACGATGCCGTCGTCGCCACCGGTGAACAGGTGACAGCAGGGCTGCTCGCGATCACGCTGCAGGCGATGGGCCTTCGGGCGCGCTCGTGGACGGGCTGGCAGGTGCCGGTCATTACGGACGGCGCACATGGCTCGGCGCGCATCGTCGATATTCCCGGCGCCGACATCAAGAAGCACATCGACGGCGGCGAGATCGCGGTCGTCACGGGTTTCCAAGGCATTGAGCCCGGCGAGAACCGAATTTCGACGCTTGGCCGTGGTGGGTCTGATACCAGCGCGGTTGCGATCGCCGTCGCGCTCGAAGCCGACGTCTGCGATATCTATACGGACGTTGACGGCGTCTACACGACGGATCCGCGGATCGTTTCCAAGGCCAAGCGGCTCGCGAAGATCTCCTACGAAGAGATGCTCGAAATGGCGTCGCTCGGATCGAAGGTGTTGCAGACGCGTTCGGTCGAGCTGGCCATGGTCTACAAGGTCAAGACCCGGGTGCTGTCGAGCTTCGTGGCGCCCGAGGCCATGAAAGCCTTCAAGGCCGACAATATCGAAGATATCGGCACTATCGTTTGCGACGAGGATGAGATCGTGGAACAGCAGGTCGTGAGCGGCATCGCGTATGCCAAGGACGAGGCCAAGGTCACCCTTCTCAAGGTCGCCGACAAACCTGGTATCGCCGCGCGCATCTTCGGGCCGCTGTCGGAAGCCAACATCAACGTCGACATGATCGTCCAGAACGTGGCGGCCGACGGCAAGCACACGGACATGACGTTTACGGTGCAGAGCGCTGAACTGGCGCGCGCCCTCGACGTGCTGAAGAAGGCCAAGGCGGACATCGGCCATTTCGACGTCCAGAGCTCGGCGGACGTCGTCAAGATTTCGGTGATCGGCGTCGGCATGCGCAGCCACGCGGGCGTCGCGGCGCAGATGTTCAGGACGTTGTCGGAAAAAGGCATCAACATTCACGCCATTACGACATCGGAAATCAAGGTCAGCGTATTGATCGATGCGGCCTACGCCGAACTCGCGGTGCGGGCGCTGCATTCAGCCTATGGGCTCGATAACGATTAGGGACGGGGCGCTCTTACCAGCCTCGTCTCTTTGTGAATAAGGTGCGATTGCCGGGCAGCGACTGCCTGGGACGATTGGCAAGGCGAGACGATGGCGCGGCGCGATGATCCGAGACCCCTACCGAGCGAGACATCGCTCCGGGTCATCATGCGCCATCTCCGCGAGATCATGGCCGACGGCGGCGATGGGCAGGAGAAGCTCGACCGGATCGTGCGGCAGATTTCCGGCGTCATGGTCGCCGAGGTGTGCTCGATCTATTTGAAGCGTCAGGACGGCTCGCTTGAACTGTTTGCATCGGAAGGGCTCAATCCCGGCGCGGTGCACTCAACACGTCTGAAGCGCGGCGAGGGTCTGGTCGGGCGGGCGTCGGAACTCGGCGTCACCGTCAACGAGCCCGAGGCTTCCAGCCATCCGGCGTTCTCATACCGGCCGGAAACGGGCGAAGAGATCTATCATTCGCTGCTGGCGGTGCCGATTTCGCGCTCGGGACAGGTGCTCGGCGTTCTCGTCATCCAGAACCGGACGCCGCGGGAATATTCCGACGAAGACGTCGAGGTGATGCAGGCAACCGCGATGGTGATCGCGGAGAACCTGGTGTCGGGCGCGGTGGCTGGAACTGTTGCCGCGATCGAAGCGTCGCGGTCGCAGCCTCTCGTGGTCGAGGGCGAACCGCTTTCGGACGGCATTGCGCTCGGCCACGTCGTGCTGCACGAGCCGCGCATCGTCATCACGCAGCTGATGGCGGAAAATCCCGCGCTCGAACTCGATCGTCTCGCGCTGTCGCTCGACAAGCTGCAGAAGAACATCGACGAGATGTTCGAGCAGGATCACATGACGAGCGTCGGCGAACACCGCGACGTGCTCGAAGCCTATCGGATGTTCGCGCACGACAAGGGCTGGCATCGGCGGCTGCGCGAGGCCGTCGAGGGCGGCTTGACGGCCGAAGCCGCGGTCGAGCGCGTACAAAACGCCATGCGCACGCGGATGCTGCGTCAGAACGACAGTTATTGGCGCGAGCGGCAGCGTGATCTCGACGATCTGTCGGACCGACTTCTGCGCGTCCTCACAGGTCGCCTGAAAAGTTCCGAGGCGGACGGTGGGCTGCCGCCCGACACCATTCTCGTCGCGCGCACGATGGGTCCGGCAGAGCTCCTGGATTACGATCGCAGCCGTTTGCGTGGCCTCGTCGTCGAAGACGGCTCGAGCCAGAGCCATGTCGCCGTCGTCGCCAAGGCGCTCGGCATCGCGGCCATCGGGCAGGCGACCGGCATCGTCGATCGAGTGTCGGCGGGTGATGCCGTCATCATCGATGCGGTGACGGGCGAGGTTCATCTCAGACCGACGGGCGAACTCATCGCGGCCTATTCCGACAAAGTGCGGTTCCGGGCCCGACGGCAGAAGCGATACCTGTCGCTGCGCGATCGGCCCGCAATCACGAAGGACGGCGTGGGCATCGCGATGATGATGAACGCCG
>JBEVLH010000296.1:0-5160 GCA_040509255.1 Hyphomicrobium sp.
CAGCGGCTTTGCATCGGCAGCCATTTCGCGATCATGGAAGCGGTGATCGTGCTGGCCGCGGTCGGACAAAAGTTCAAATTTACGCTCGATCCCGGTGCGGTCATCGACATCCTGCCGCAAATCACGATGCCGCCCAAGTACGGCATGCCGGCGACGCTCGAACGGCGCTAAAGCTCTACGTTGCGCTCAGGACGTGGCTGCGAGCTGGTCCTTCGCTGCACCGAATGCAAATCGTCGTTTAGCGACGGGCTCTCCGGCCGTGACGATCGACGAGATCAAATTCGCGGTGCCGCGGATAACGCGGCGATTGCCCCAATAGCCCGTGTGCGCGCGATAGGCCGCGAGCGGCTGCGAGAGGATGCCGACGCCGCGCATCAGCAAGCCTTCCGACGCGACTTCGATATCGTCGAGGCGCGGCTCAGCGGCGTACGCGTCATTGAGCGGCTTCAGCGGATAGCCGAGGAGATCGTTGCGGCTGTAGAAATTGAGCCATCGCGCGCGGCTGTGTGACTCCGCGTCAAGCGCCTTCCCCGGAAACGCGGGCGCTTCGGACGGATCGCGAGAGGTGGTTATCGGCAGAATGCGGCTCGGCCCAAAGGTGAACGTGAAGAGGGGCATGTTCGAGCCCATCATCACGAGGCCTGCAAGCGTATCGAGACGGCGGAAAGGCGAGCCGTTCTTCAGGTAGCCGGCGAACTCGCGGATTTCTTCGCCTTCCTTCGCGAGCCGGGCGTCGTCCCAGGTCTTGATCGTGTTCACGTCCCATATGAACGACGAGATGATATGGCATCCGAGCGAGTGGCCGACGAAGATCAGCGGGCGGTTCGCAAGCTGGGGGTCGTCGAGGCTTTCAAGAACCGAACGGATGTCGGATTGAATTTCGTAGTAGCAGGAGTTGCGGTAGCTCTTGGTCTTCTGATACGCGGCGGCGTCGCCGAGGCCTTGGACCACAAGACTGCGGTAGGGCGTGACGGCGAAGAGATTTTTTTGCGCCACGGCATCGAGATATTCTTTCTGGCGCTGCCGCACGCGTTCCGCCCAAAATACGGAGCGAAACGTCACGAATTCGCGCAACCGTTTCGGGAGGCGCGCTTCGATGCCGGCCTGCATGGCCGCGTGATAGCCCGGCGCAAACGTGTGAATGCCGTGCACGAATACGATTGCCACAGGTTGCGCCATTCGTCCTCCCGCAAACGTTTGGTTTTTCTTCAAATAGTATTTCCGTCGCAATGGCTATCTTTGGGCCTTACGGCGTTTGCATGGCGAGGCCAATGGAAGTGTAGCGGTGCCTCCGCTGACCTATTGGTCGACCATGAGAGTCGGAGGTCGAATTATGGGAACGGAAGTTGTAGCCGTCACCGGCGGAGCGCAGGGCATCGGTCTCGCCGTCGCTCTTGCATTTGCGGAGGCGGGATATTCGGTCTCTATCGCCGATAGCGCGGCCGACGCCGGCCAGGAGGCGCTGACGCATATTCGCAAGCTTGGTGCGCCGGCGATTTACGAGGAGGTCGACACATCGGTTCCCGACGCGATCGATCGATGGGTCGGGCGGACGATCGAGGAACTCGGTTGCCCGACGGTGCTGGTCAACAACGCCGGCATCGGCGCGAACAAGCCATTTCTCGAACTGTCGGTCGCGGACTTCGATCGCGTGCAGGCCGTCAACGTGCGCGGGACGTTTCTGTGTTCGCAGGCGGTGGCGCGCGAACTCGTCAAGGCGAAACGCGGCGGCGCCATCATCAATATCGCATCGACACGCGCCTTCATGTCGGAAGCCAACACCGAAGCCTACACGGCCTCGAAGGGTGCCATCATCGCACTGACGCATGGCATGGCGATCAGCCTCGGCGAATACGGCATCCGGGTCAATTCGATCAGTCCCGGATGGATCGAGACGAGCGACTGGCAATTCTCTGGCCGCGCGAAAGCGCCGGACCATTCGAAGGCGGATAACGCGCAGCACCCGGTCGGACGCGTCGGCGTGCCGGATGACATCGCCAAGGCCTGCCTGTTTCTCGCCAACGACGCGGGCTTCATGACGGGTCAGAACATGACCATCGACGGCGGCATGAGCGTGAAGATGATTTATGTCTGAATCGCCCGGGTCGCGGAGCTGACGCAATCGCCGCTTACCCGTCTCGGCGAGTCCTTCTTCGCTGATGACAGGATCTGCATATGGCGAACGCAACCATCGAAAACGTTTCCGATACTGCCTTCTGGGTGGCGCACTATCGCGGCGTCGAAACGCAGCGGCGGGATGCGCTGTTTCGTGATCCACTCGCTGCGGTGCTGGCGGGTGACCGCGGAAGGCGCATTGCCGAAGCCATGCCGCGACCGTTCATAACGTCGTGGGTGATTGCGGTGCGCACGCGCATCATCGACGAATTCATCCAGACTGCGGTTGCCCGGGGCGTCGATACCATTCTCAATCTCGGCGCGGGTCTCGATACGCGGCCTTATCGGATCGAGTTGCCGGCATCGCTGCGGTGGATCGAAGCCGATTATCCGGCGATGATCGATTACAAGGCGGAGTTGCTGGTGCACGAGGTTCCGCGCTTCAAGCTTACGCGTACTAAAGCCGACTTAGCGAACTCCGCCGAGCGGAGAGACGTGATCAGAAGCGCGAACGCGCAAGCAACGAAAATGCTGGTTCTGACGGAAGGCGTGGTTCCGTATCTCAGCAGCGACGATGTCGGGGCGCTTGCCGATGATTTGCGAGCGCTGGATCATGCGGCCTACTGGATCGTCGATTTCTTCTCGCGCGAGTTGTTGAAGCAGCGCGAGCGACTGCTGGCGGGACGCCTGAAAAACGCGCCCTTCAAATTCGATCCGGACGACTGGTTTGGCTTCTTCGAGCAGCACGGCTGGCGAGCGAGCGACGTGCGCTATCTCGCAAGCGAAAGCGAGCGGTTCGGCCGGCGCATCGAATTGCCGGCGCTCGGCAAACTTATCATGGCAGCTCAGTGGCTGTTCAATTCAAAGGAAAGGCGCGCACACTCGCGTCAGTCGGCCGGCTATGCGCTGCTGGAACCGCGAGAGTTCAGTTCTTCCGGCTGACCGCGGACGAGCGCGAACTCAATGGAAGCTCTCAGAAGTTAATTGCGAATTCATAATGCGGATAACGAGTGGTTTAGCAGACATTGTTCAAATTATTCCTAAAGGCATAGATGCTAAACTCCTCCAAATCATTTCGGAGGAGTGCCATGAAGAGCTTTTTGGATTTCGCGAAAGACGAGAGCGGGGCCACCGCGATTGAATACGGTTTGATCGCGGCAATCGTCGGTGTCGGCATCATTGCCGGCTTGAAGAATGTCAAGACTGGCCTCAGCTCGACGTTCACTGCAGTGAACACCCAGCTGACGACTGCAACCAAATAAATACGGGTGTTGCCGCCGCAGCATGAGAAAACCCCGGAGCTTGCACCCCGGGGTCAAAAGGATCGCGTTTGGATTCGAGGCTGCGTTACGCGCGGCGACGAAGGACGCCGGCGAGAAGGCCGACCACGATAAACACGACCGCGACTACCAAGAGCATATGCGCGCCCGAGACGGCTGTGCCGGCGACGCCGCCGAAGCCAAGCGCGGCAGCTACGATTGCGACGATCAAAAATACGATCGCGTAGTAAATGAGATTACCGCCCATCTGGGGCCTCCATGACTTCCATTTCGCTGGTAATCGAACGCGCTCAGGAGTCATTGAGTTCCGTTTTTTGGCCGGGATTAGTGACGGTTGATGGCCTCGCGGGGCATGGCGGAGACCGGCTTTTTTATCCCGCAACGCAAGAATCAGGCGGTAACGACTTTTTTCATTGGCCAAAGACGCTTGGCCGCGCCATCACTCGGCGCTAGCTTGTGCATTCAACATCGAACGTGTCCATCGGCCCATCACTGCCATGCCCGTCGTTCTATCCATCATCGGCCAGAAGGGCGGCGTCGGCAAAAGCACGCTCGCCAGAGCGATTTCCGTCGTGGGCGTGCAGGGCAATCTCCGCGTCAGGCTGATCGATCTCGATATCGGCCAGCAGACGTCGGTGCGCTGGTCAACGACGCGGGCGTCGGCGCACGACGGCCAGAAGGTCGATGCCGCCGCGTTTGCGACCGTCGCCGATGCGCTCAAGCACGTCCAGGACATCGATCTCGTCGTCATCGATACGCCCGGGCACCTGTCGCCCGAGACGTTCGAGGTGGCGCGGGCATCAGATATCATCGTGCTGCCAACCGGCACGAGTACGGACGATCTGTATCCGACCACCCTCCTCCTCTATGAACTGGAGCAGATCGGCATTCCGCGCGACCGTTTGTGCGTTGCACTCTGCAGAATTCTCGATGCGAAGGAAGAGCGAGGTGCACGGCGGTATCTGGAGTCGACGGGCTACTCCCCGCTCGGCGGATCGCTGCCCGAGAGGCTCGGCTATCGCCGCGCGCACAATCGCGGCAAATCCGTAACGGAGACCGGCGAGCAGGCTCTCAACGAACGCGCCAACGAATTGATGGCGAGCGTGCTGCGAAAGATCCTGCGTCACGTACGGGCCGCCAACGGCGTCTATTCATCGTCCTGATTATCGACGCGATTGCGACTGCGCGAGCATATGCGCGGCGAGTTCTGCATCGCGTAGCTTCGGTTTCTTACATCTTCGTCAAGAACGCCGCACGGCCGAAACCATCTCCGGGTCAGCAGGTTTCTCAGGCGCCCAAGGCAATCAAAAGGAGATGATCATGAAGCTTGTCACTACGGCTGCGCTAATGGGTGCAGGCATGCTGGCTTTGACGGCCACCACCGCATCCGCAGAAATCGTGTGCAACGGCGAGGGAGATTGCTGGCACGTCAAACAACATCGGGTCTACGAGCCCGGTCTCAATCTGCGCGTTTATCCCGACAGCTGGAAATGGGGCGATCATGACCATTACCGCTGGCGTGAGCATGAAGGTCACGGCTACTGGCGCAGCGGCGTCTGGGTCGGCCTGTAAGACCTCGCCTCGCGATTTTCTCTGACGTCATGGCCGCTCCTCGCGGCGGCCATCCAGCGCCACGAACTCGAGCATTTCGAGCAAGCGGCCTGGAAGGCCGGGTCAAGCCCGGCCATGACGTTGGAGACTTTTCAAGCTGGGCTTCCGCCGCCACCATCACAGCGGAATGTTGTCGTGCTTCTTCCAGGGATTT
>JBEVLH010000297.1:0-18371 GCA_040509255.1 Hyphomicrobium sp.
AATGGTGCCGAACCGAAGCGTGAAGCGCTTGCGCGACCTCACGCTGACACTTGCAATTGCGACCGCGGCCTCCGTCGGCGTCTCCTATGCCGATAGCGCTGCGACGGACAAAGACAAATTGCGCCTCGACACGGCCCTTGCTCATCTTGAAGCGCAGATGCCACTGACCTCGGCCGATCATAACGCGCTCAAGAAAGCAGCGATGCAGCGGCAGGTTTCCGGCCTGCGGGTCTGCGGAGATCCGGGCAACCTTCCGCTGTCCGATATCGATCGTGCCGGCTATCAGAATAAGATCATCGAGCTCGTTGCGGCCGAGATGGGCACATACGTCACGTACTTCTGGCGCCCCTATCTCGAACGTGGAATTACACGGCAGACGTTCGAATCCGGCGATTGCGACGTGCTTCTCGATCTGCCGACCGGGTTCGAGCGCGTCCTCGAGACCGAGCCGATCTATCGCACGACCTATGTTCTGGCTTACCGCAACGATCGCGGTCTCAAAATCAAAAACCTCGACGATCCGCAGCTGAAGACGCTGTCGATCGGGACCTATCAGACGTCTGGCATCCGCATGGCACTGGCCGAACGCGGAATTCGCGAAAACATTTCGTTGCACGTCGTCAGTCATAACGCGGATCTCGATCCCGCCGCCCAGCCGTACCAGCAAGTGCAGGACGTGGTCGACGGCAAGCTTGACGTTGCCGCTGTCTGGGGGCCGTTTGCGGGCTGGCTCAAAACAATGAAGGGTGCGCCGCTCGTCGTGCAGCCCGTCAACCTCGACGAGGACGATGTTCCTCTCGAGTTCGATCTGGCGATTGGACTACGCAAGATCGATTGGATCTTGAAATATAAGTTCGATCTGGCGCTCGAAGCGAAGAAAGTCGAGATCGACAAAATTTTGCGCGCTTACGGCGTGCCACTCGTGCAGTGCAGCCGCTGTTTCGTTGCCGGCGACCTGCCGTCTCACGGCACCTATACCAAGCCGGTGGAAGACGAAAATGCGCCGCGCGCCGCCGTTGCCCCCGATCAGAAAGTGGACCGCGCGCGCCTCGAAGCGTGGCTGAAGAACGGCGCCGATCTCAACCAGGAGCTTTCCAATGCCGTTCTCGCGAGCGACATTGAGCGGATCGGATTTCTTATCGATAAAGGCGCGAGCCTGAATCGGCTTGATGTCGAGGGATATGCGCCAATCCACATTGCGGCGCGTAACGAAAATCCAAAGGTGATTGACGCCCTCATCGCTCGCAAGGCTGACGTCGACGTCAAGGATCGCGACGGCTATACGGCTTTGCAGCATGCGGTTCTGCGGAACTCAGGGCCGGCCGTCAGCGCTCTCGCGTCCCATGGTGCAAACCTCGAATCGCGGACGCCCACGGGCGTCACGCCGCTCGCGCTCGCCATTCTGGAAAGCAAATACAAGGCGGCGATTGCGCTGATCAAAGCCGGGGCCGACGTCGAAACCGCCGACGGCGACGCAAAGCTTACGCCGTTGATGCTCGTCGCGGGAAGCGAAGACCGAGAACTCACCCTCAGCGCTGGCGTTTCGCGCATCGAGAAAGCCAGCCCCAGCGATCCCGGACTGCTCGAAGTAGCACGCGCGATGATTGCGAAGGGCGCTAACGTCAACGACGTCTCGGGTTCCGGAGTGACTGCGCTGCTTCTTGCTGCCGCGCATAATAATGCGCCGATCGTCGGACTGCTGGTTCAGTCCGGAGCGAACCAAGCATTCAAAACTTCGCAAGGCCAGACGGCCGCCGATATCGCTCGCGCCAACGGCAACAATTCGGTCGTCAGTCTCCTCAACCTTCTATCGCAGGCCGGAAGTAATTGAGCCGCGCCGCCGCGGAGAAATTCGGGAATTTTCGGCAACGGCGAACGCGTTAAACGGAAGTTGTCGTTAGTCAACCGCAGCCAACCTCTTGGAATTTTGGCTCAGCCCCACCATGCAACGGAAGGATAGGCTCGTGAGAAATCGGAATTGGCTTTTTTTGCTTGTTGCTTCGTTGATGCTAGGTGTGGCGGCACTGATGGTGTCGTCGCACGTCGTTCGCGCAGATGATGACGATGATCCGCAGGCGGCCGCCAAAGCTGCGGCTGCGAAAGCTTACGACGCATTCAAGGCGAGGAAACCGACGGAAGTCGTGCACAAGCCACCGCTCGACGTCGATAAGGCCAATCCGATCGGCACGATGAAGAATCCGTACACCGATCAAGCGGACAAGATCGAAGAGGGAAAGAAGCTGTACTTTTCCTATAGCTGCAATGGTTGCCACGGCGGCGGCGGTGGCGGTGGCATGTGCCCTCCGTTGACCAACGAGACGTGGGTCTATGGCAGCAATGACGACATCCTGTTCCGCTTAGTCTCACATGGCAGTCAGTCTTTGCAGAAGACTTATGGGCTGAGCAGGAAGGGGCAGGAGGGCGTCGTCGGGCCTATGCCGCCGTTCGGTGAAATCATCAAAGACGACGACGAATTGTGGAAAATACTCGCGTTCGTTCATTCACTTTACAAAGGCTCAAAGAGGGACTGGTGACGCGGCGCGGATGGAGAGGCGGAGGCGCCATTCGGAGTTCGAGCTTCTCCGATATGGGAATCGCGTTCGTGCTTGCTGCAACGCTGATGTTTGTGTTGAACCCGGCGCGGGGCGAAGATGCCCCCGCCGGGGATACCGCGCAACCTTCGCTCAATATCGGCATCGCCTATATCGGCAAGACGTACGCCGAAGCCGAGCCGCTTTCGCTCGTCGATAAAATCTACAACGATAAGGGCGTACAGGGTGCGCGCGTCGGGCTGATGGAAGACAACATGACCGGTCGACTGATCGGCCAGAAGTTCGCCCTTGCCGAAGAAATCGTTCCAGAAAACCAAGATATCAGGCCGAACGCCCTGAAGCTGCTGCGGTCGGGCATATCACTCATCGTCGCAGACCTGGAGCCGGTCGATCTGCTCGCCGTGGCGGATCTTCCAGAGGCGGCCAAAGCCATCATCTTCAACATTCGCTCAAGCGATGTCCGTCTCCGCAATGAGGATTGCCGCCGCAACGTCTTCCACATTCCTCCCGATTGGGCCATGCGCGCCGACGCGCTCGGGCAGTTCCTGATCTGGAAGCAATGGAAGAAGTGGGCATTGCTTTCCGGCGAGATGCCGAAGGACAAGGATTATGCCGCTGCGATCAGGCGCGCGGCTTCGCGGTTCGGCGGCAGGATCGTCGGCGAGAAGACCTACAAGTATGTTGCCGGGTCACGACGCACCGATACCGGGCACCAGCAGATTCAAACGCAAATGCCGGTTCTGACGCAAGGCCTCGGACCCTATGATGTGCTCGTGGTTGCCGACGTCGAAGAGAGCTTCGGCGATTATCTGCTCTTCAACACATTCGACCCCCGACCCGTCGCGGGCACACATGGCCTTACTGCGGTGTCGTGGCACCGCTCCTACGAGGAAGCCGCCGCGACGCAAATGCAGAACCGCTTCGAGCGGAAGGTCGGCCGCCTGATGACCGAGCGCGACTATTCGGGATGGCTCGCGGTGCGAACGTTCGGCGAAGCGGTTACTCGCACGAGTTCCGCCGATCCGGCGATCCTGCGCGATTACCTGATGTCCGATAGGTTCGAAGTTGCCGGGTTCAAGTCTCAAGGCATGAACTTCCGGCGCTGGGATCGGCAGCTTCGTCAGCCGATCCTCCTGGCTGGTCCGCGCGCGCTGGTGTCGGTCTCGCCCCAGGACGGGTTTCTCCATCCAAAATACCTCACGGATACGCTCGGCTATGATGAACCCGAAACGAAGTGCCAACGCAAAAACTGATGAGCTGATCGAAAATGAAGAAGAAAAAAGCGAGTCTATCGGCAATTTCGCTTTTGGCCCTGTGGTCGTTCAGCGGCCCCGTGTTTGCCGGCGTGGCTTTCATCAGCAATGAGAAGGATAACAGCATATCCGTGCTCGACACCGGCACGCTCAAGGTCGTGAAGACCGTTCCGGTCGGCAAACGTCCGAGAGGCATGGTGCTTTCCCCGGATCACAAAACCCTCTTCATATGCGCCGGCGACGACAACCGGCTCGATGTCATGGATACCTCGACATTCGAGATCACCAGCACGCACGAGACGTCAGGTCCTGACCCGGAACTACTCGACATCGATCACGCTGGAAAATTCATCTACATCGCCAACGAGGACGACGGGCTGGTAACCGTCATCAGCGCAGCGGACGGCGCCGTGCGAGGTGAAATTCAGATCGGTGTCGAGCCGGAAGGCATGGCCGTCTCGCCCGACGACGCCATCGTCGTTGCGACGTCTGAGTCGACTAGCATGGCGCATTTCATCGATATCAAGTCGATGAAGGTCGTCGCAAATGTGCTCGTCGATACCCGGCCCCGCGTGGCGCGCTACAGCCCGGATGGCAAGGAAGTCTGGGTAACGGCGGAGGTTGGCGGTACGGTGTCAGTAATCGACGCGGCCAAGAGAAATATCAAGCAGCGGATTACGTTCGACATTCCCGGCGTACGGCCCGAACTCATTCAGCCGATGGGCGTCCAATTCAGCGCTGATGGAAAACGCGCGTTCGTGGCGCTTGGTCGCGCGAATCGCGTGGCTGTCATCGATACAGCGACCTACCAAACGACGAACTTCATTCTGGTCGGGCAAAGGCCATGGCATATGGACTTCAATGCAGATCGCTCGAAGCTTTTTACGGCCAATGGTCTTTCAAATGACGTGACCGTTATCGATGTCGCGACTTTGAAGGCAGAAAAATCAATTCCAGTCGGTCGTCTCCCGTGGGGATTGGTGGTTAAGCCGTGAACCGAAACGTTGCTGGCATGTCGCTGCGTCAACGACTTCTTCTGAACGTCGCGCTGGTGCTTGCGCTGAGCGTGGTGGTTGGCGCCCTCACGACGTACTGGCGTGCTGCGGACAAGATTCAGACCGAGCTTCATTCGGCATTTGTCGTTGGTGAGCAGGTACTGGAAGACGGCGTCAATGCGCTCGATGGTTCGCCCAATCCGTATCATGCGCTGCTCGGAATCATCGAGCAGTTCAATAGCGGAAGGCATCTGAAGGTATCGATCCTCGATATGGCCGGTGAACGCGTCGTGAAATCACATTTGGAGATGCCCTCGGAGCCCGCGCCCGAATGGTTCTATGATCTGCTCGCCGGACCATCTGAATCTGCACGAGTGCCCGTGCCGCCATCCGTAAGAGGCTACGCGGCGTTTCTCATAGAAACCGATGCGCGCAACGAAGTTCAGGAGGTCTGGGAAGATCTCGGCAACACCCTCCTTTTGGTTTCAGTTCTTGCCGGCCTCGTCTGTGCCTTGATTTATTGGACGGTCGGAAGGGAGCTAAAGCCTCTCGAGCAATTGAGCGCAGCCTTGTCGCTCGCGGCTCGGAGGGATTTCAGCACGCGGCTGGAAGAGAAAGGCGCGCGCGATCTCCGGGCGGTAACAAGCGTCTTCAACCACATGGCCTCCCAACTCGAGAAAGCGGAAGCCTCCAAGACCATGCTGGAAGAGCAGCTCTCGACCGTACAGGAGGAAGAGCGAGCGGAACTCGCACGCGATCTTCATGACGAAATCGGTCCGTTACTGTTCTCAGTCGGGCTCGATGCCGCCGCCGTCCAGAATGGATTGGGAGAAGGACAACGCGACGTCATGGAGCGGCTTGAATCCATCCGGGAAGCCGTGAGCCTCAGCCAGAGGCGAGTGCTCCAAATTCTCGGCCGGTTGCGCACGGGCACGGTCGAAGATCTCGGGCTCGAGGCTGCCGTGCAGCGCCTTGTTGAATTTTGGACGAACCGAAAAGCGGGTCTGAAAATAAAGGCCGTCATTCCGGAAGGTGGTGTTGGCGCGGATCTAGACGCCATCGTCTATCGCATCATCCAGGAAAGCATAAGTAATGCCGTTCGCCACGGCACCACATCGGCGATTGAGGCAATCGTATCGGCCGAGAACGGCGAAATCCGCGTCGGCGTCGTCGATGATGGTGGCGGCCTCAGATCCAATCGCGCGGGTCACGGACTGACCGGCATGCGCGAACGCGTCGCGTCAAGGCGCGGAAGTTTTCGTGTCGGCAATCGTGCCGACGGCAAGGGTACGATGGTCGAAGCGCGATTTACGAGGACCGATGCCCTCGTTGATTTGCCGACCCCAGTGAAGGCAGGTTCGCTAGTGTCATGAAGATTCTTCTTGTCGATGATCACGTTCTGGTGCGCGAAGGTGTCCGCCGCCTCCTGTCGGCCATTCCGGGTGCCGACATCTATGAAGCCGCGACCAGTTATCAGGCGTTGACGGTCTTTCGTCAGCAAAGTCCGGATGTCGTGGTGTTGGATATTAGTCTCGCCGGTTCGAGTGGGCTGGAGTTGCTGAAACGCTTTCTCATCGAAAACCCCGCCGCCAAAGTCCTGATGCTCAGCATGCATGCCGAGGCAATTTATGCGGCAAGAGCGGTGCAGGCAGGCGCGCGAGGCTATATTTCTAAGGCCGCGTCGGCGGAAGAACTCATAGCTGCGGTACTACGTGTCGGTGAGGGCAAGCGGTACGTTGAGCGCGAGATTGCCACCGATCTCGCCATGAAACAGTTCTCCGGCGACGGCGATCTTCTCGAACGCTTGACGATGCGAGAGATAGAAATTCTACGGCTGCTCGGAGAGGGAAAAAGCCTGTCAGCAATCGCGTCGACACTCGGCGTCGCCTACAAGACCGTCGCTAATGCCTGCAGCCTTATGAAGAGCAAGCTTGCCGTCGAGCGGACTGCCGATCTCATTCGAATGGCGCTCGAGATGAGGAAGAGCTGAGTGCCTCCCAAACGCAATGGGAATAGCGACAAAAAACATCGGGAAGTCATCCCGTAGAGCGCTGGATTACTGACACCTAGTGTCGCGGTGCCACGCTTGCGGTTGGGTGGCGCGAAAACCCGGTCCTCCAGGTTTTCATGCCATCCGCCGCACTTTTGTCAGGCGAAGCTCCGCGGCGGCTCAACAAGCTCAAGAGAACTCGCATGACGTCAAAAAGATGCAGCGCAGATGGCCGTCGTTTGCGTGGCCGCAAATCCTTTGCGAACCGTCGCTGAAAGGCACGGTGGACGCCAAGCGCATGTATCGGAACGTATGGAGAGGAAAACCCATGAGCTTCAGGAAATCGTTCCTGTGGGCGGGCGGACTTGCGGTGGCGCTTCTGTGCGGCGCTGCTACCGTGCCGAGTTTTGCCAACGAGCAGATCGAACAAGAATCAAAGAATCCCGACTTGTGGCCGGCACCCGGCCGAGACAATCAGTTGACGCGTCATTCTCCACTTTCCGACATTAATACGGGAAACGTCGATAAGCTGCAGCTCGCGTGGTCGCAATCGACCGGCGCACTTCGCGGTCATGAAGGCCAGCCCATTGTCGTCATCCATAACGGCAAGCCGATGATGTATTTCTCGTCTGGCTGTCCGAACATGGCCCAGTGCAACATTCTGCAGGCGCTGGATCTATCCGACCCAGACAACCCCGTGCAGGTCTGGAACTACGTCAAAAAGACAGACCGCGATGAAACCGCCGTTCCCCGTGCCTGCTGCGATACCGTGCATCGCGGCGTCAATTATGCCGATGGCAAAGTCATCTATCACACCCTCGATGGCTTCGTGATCGCTCTTGACGCGACGACGGGTAAGGAAGTCTGGGTCGTCAAGCACGCCTATCCCGAGCGTGGCGAAACGATTACCGGTCCGACGCTTATCGCCGAAAACCTTGTCATAGCCGGGTTCGGCGGCGACGAGTTCGCGGCCCGCGGCCGCTTGACAGCTTACGATCTCAAGACCGGCAAGGTCGTGTGGAAATGTCATTCCAACGGCCCGGACAAGGATGTCTGCCTGACCAAAGACAGTAATAAGGCGCATCCTGAATACGGCACCGCGGGTTCCGACATTGGCGTCTCGAGCTATCCGTCGACGAACGGCGGCGAATGGAAGATTGGCGGCGGCTCCTACTGGGCATGGGGCAGCTACGACCCGAAACGCAAACTCGTCTACTGGTCAACCGGCAACCCCGGCCACTGGAGCCCGTCGTATCGTTGCGGCGCGAAGACCCACGAAGAATGCAACAACGGCAAATGGGACAATAAATGGTCGATGACGATTTTCGCCCGTCACGTCGAAGATGGCTCGGTTGCCTGGGCCTATCAGATGACGCCGTTCGATCAGTGGGACTATGACGGCGTCAACGAGAACATTCTGGTCGACAACCTCGACGTTGACGGCAAGAAGCAGGACGTTCTGGTCCACTTTGATCGCAACGGCTTCAACTACGTTCTCAATCGCGACGATGGCACGCTGCTGCGCGCCAACAAGTTCGTGACGGTGAACTGGGCCGAGAAGGTCGATCTCAAGACCGGCCGTCCGATCAAGGTCTATGAGCACTCGCCGTTCGAGCGCCACCGGAACGTTCAGGCCTGCCCGTCAGCAATGGGCGGCAAGGACCAGCAGCCGTGCTCAGTCGATCCGAAGGAACCGAACAAGTTCTATTGCCCCACGAATAACTGGTGCATGGAAGACGAGCCGCAGGATCGCACGCATACCCAGCAGGGCACCGTGTACGTCTTCGCCAACGTCTACATGTATCCGGAGAAGCCCGGCGTCACCGGCAAGATCAAGAAGTTCGACATCCTGACCGGTAAGGCCGATTGGGAAATTCCGGATCCTTATCCGAACTGGTCGGGCACGCTTAATACCGACGGCGGCCTGATGTTCTACGGTTCCAATAGTGGCCACTTCCGTGCTGTCGATCGCAACACCGGCAAGGTGGTCTGGGAACGCAAGCTTGCCTCTGGCATCATCGGCAACCCGATTGCCTACAAGGTGAACGGCAAGGAGTACATCTCGGTCTTCCAAGGCCTCGGGGGCTGGATCGGTATTCCGGTCACGGCAGGGCTCGATATGGATGACAAGTTCGGCGCGATCGGTGCGACGGCCATGGCGAAAGCCGCCGGCCTCGACAAGATCCCGCAGGGCGGCGTCCTCTCGACCTTCCGCGTTTATCCGTAGGACGAGACGTAGACGTTCAGATTATCAGGCGTCCGGGCCAATCGATGGTCCGGACGTCAATTCGCTTTCACTTAAGCGACGACGCACTGGGTGCCCGCCAGGTCGGGACCCGCGCTAAATTCGAACCCAATCATAAGGTCAAACATAATGCGTGGCCTGAATCTCATTTTTGCTTCTATGGCTCTCGCAGCGACTGCGACGCCCTGTCTGTCGCGCGATTTGAGCTATTTGAAATCGAAGCCGTTCGATCAGCTGACGTCAGCCGAACTCTCGGCGGCCAAGGAAGAAGCCAAGAAGCTGAAGCTGACGAGGCTCGTCGCCTGCGCCGACCCCGGCAACATGCCGTTGTCCGACAACAACCGCGAGGGCTTCGAAAACAAGATCGCGGCAGCCGTCGGACGCAAGCTCGGTGTCGATATCGCGTTCTTCTGGCGGCCCTATATCGAGAGAGGTTTGACACGCGAGACTTTCGACAACAACGAGTGCCAGATCCTGCTCGGCATGCCGACGGACTATCCGAACTTGCTGACGAGCGTCCCGCTCTATCGTTCGACTTACGTCCTGGCTTATCGCTCCGACAAGGGGCTGAACATCAAGAGTATGGACGATCCGATTCTGCATCAGCTCAAGATCGGCGTATTTCAGCATTCCGCAATGCGCGACGTGCTTGCCGACCGCGGCATCAAAGAGAATGTCGACCTGCAGATCGTCAGCGTCGATGCCGACCTAGAGCCCGAGCAGCAGCCGTGGCGACAGGTCCAGCGCGTCGTCGACGGCAAGATCGATGTCGCAGCCGTCTGGGGCCCGTTCGCCGGTTGGCTCAAGAAAAAAGGAGCGCCGCTCTTCATTGAGCCGGTCAATACGATGATCGACACCACCCCGCTTGAGTTTTCGCTTGGCTGGGGTGTGCAGAATACCGACGTCGTCCTGAAACTGAAGATCGATATGGCGATGGAGGACGCGAAGGACGAGATCACAAAGATCCTGGAGGACTATGGTGTGCCTCTGGTCCAATGTTCCAACTGCATTGTGGAGGGCACGCTGCCCTCACGCGGGGTCATTCAGGAGTTTCAGGGCGCAGCTTACGAGGATCGCTATCTCACGGTTCAGAAGACGCGAGAGCACAGCGCCGACGCATCTCCCGATCAGGTGGTGACGCGAGCACGGCTCGAGGCTTGGCTGAAGGATGGCGTCGACGTCAATACGGAACTGATGAATGCGATTGTCGGCGCTGACGCCGAGCGCGTGAAGTTCCTGATCGAGAAGGGTGCGGACGTCAACAAGCCCGATCAGCTTGGGGCGTTGCCCCTCGGTTCAGCGGCGAGCATCCGCCGGACAGACCTGATGCAGATCCTTCTCGACGGCGGCGCCAAGGTCGATGCGCACGACAGCGACAACATGACGGCGCTGCAGCATGCCATCAACGTCAACCATGTGCCATCGATCGAACTTCTGGCCAAACATGGCGCCGATATCGAGCGGGGCACCGAAAAAGGCTATACGGCACTGGAAGTCGCGCTGTCGGATGGAAAGTTCTTCGCCGCGAAGGCACTCATAGATGCCGGCGCAAAGACTAATGTCGCCGATGGGCCCGAGAAACTTACGCCATTGATGGTCTGCGCAACGCAACTCCAGCCTCAACAGCGGATAAGTCAGCTCGCACGGGGGCCGACGCCGCTGGTCCTTGCCGAAGAATTGATCAAGCGGGGAGCGAATGTGAACGCCGCCTCGAAGGATGGAGTGACGGCGCTGATGATTGCAGCCGGGCAGAACAACGCGCCGATGATTGGTCTGCTTTTGCGCTCGGGCGCCGATCCGAAAATGACCTCGTCTGCGGGAAAAACCGCCCTCGACATTGCAATGGATGCAGGCAATGAAGCTGCATCAGGCGCATTGAAGTTCCTGACGAGCGCGGCGCCCGGACCATCGCCTACCGAAACAAAAACGACCCAGTGACATCCCGTGAACATGCGTAAGCGACGTCTCGCCTGGCTGCTGCCGTTCACGCTTATGTCGGCGGCCAGCGCGGATCCGGCGCCCCTACCGGTAGTTAACGTCGAGATCGGCTACCTTAGTCGCGACTATCCCGAACCATTGCCGATTTCTCTGATCGAGCAGGTCATCACTGATCAAGGCGTTCAGGGGGCGCGCCTCGGCATCAAGGACAACCTCGCTACGGGCAAATTTCTAAATCAGTCCTATCGTCTCATCGAAAAGATTACGCCAGCCGAGAGCAATATTGTCGGTGACGCCGAAGCGCTCCTGAAGACGACAAAGCTCATCGTTGCAGATCTCGAGCCGGAGGATCTTCTACGTGTCGCCGATCTCCCGGACGCACGCGAAGCGATTATCATCAATGCTCGCACGAGCGGAGACGAGTTGCGCGGCGAGGATTGTCGACACAACATCTTTCACGTCGCGCCGAGTTGGGACATGCGTGCCGATGCCCTTGCCCAATATATGGCGTGGAAGCGTTGGAACCATTGGTTCTTGCTGAAGGGCCGAGCCGCGAGCGACGCTCAGTACGCTGAAGCGATAAAGCGCGCCGCTAAGAAATTTGGAAGCGCGATCGCGGAAGAGCGCACGATCGCGTTCGATCCCGGCAATCGCCGATCCGAGACCGGTCATCAGCAGATACAAGCTCAGATTCCAATGCTAACTCAGTCGCCTCCGCCCCACGACATGGTGTTCGTGGCCGACAGCCAGGAAACTTTCGGCGAATATCTCTTGTGGCGGACATCGGTCCCGAAGCTTGTCGCCGGAACGCACGGACTGGTCGCCGTCGCCTGGCATCGGTCATACGAACAATTTGGCGGCATTCAGTTGCAAAACCGCTTTCTCGCGATGACGAAGCGGGCAATGACCGAGCGCGATTACTTATCGTGGCTCGCTGTCCGCGTCTTCGGTGAAGCGGTGACGCGATCGCAAAAGACCGACGTTGCTGGTTGGCGCGCCTACATCATTTCCAAGGATTTTCAGGTTGCCGGTTTCAAAGGCCAGGGAATGTCTTTTCGCACGTGGGACCGACAGCTTCGTCAACCCATCATCCTGACCGGCCCGCGATCGCTCGTTTCCATGTCGCCGCAAGAGGGCTTCCTCCATCCCAAATATCTAACCGACACGCTCGGGGTCGATGCGCCGGAGACGGTCTGCAGATTTCCAGGCTGAAGCACCATCGTTATCTGAGGACTGACAGAATGTTGAAACTTTCCACGAGGACGACGGTCGCCATTCTCATGCTAGGCGCCGCGCCCGCGGCCTTCGCGGACAAGATCTTCGTCTCCAATGAGCGCGACAACACTATTACCGTCATCGATAGTGACACGCTGAAGATCATCAAGAGCATCAAGACCGGCAAGCGGCCTCGCGGCATTGCCATCACGCCCGACTACAAAGAGCTTATCGTCTGTATCGGCGATGATAATCGCCTCGACGTAATCGATACCGAAAAGCTCGAAGTCACAAAATCCTTTGCTGCCTCCGGCCCCGACCCCGAACTCCTTGACGTAAACCACAAGGGCGATCGCATCTACGTTGCGAATGAAGACGACGGTTTGGTGACCGTCATGGACCGCGCAACCGGCAAGTCAATAGCCGAAGTTCCGGTGGGAGTGGAGCCCGAAGGAATGGCCGTTTCGCCGGACGACAGTCTTGTCGTCAATACCTCCGAGCAAACGAGTATGGCGCATTTTATTGATGCCAAGACCAATCAGGTGCTTGCCAATATCCTTGTCGACACACGGCCAAGGGAGGCAACGTTTACGAAGGACGGCAAGGAAGTCTGGGTATCAGCTGAGGTGGGGGGGACGGTTGCTATCATCGACGCCAAGACGTTCGCGATCAAAAAGAAGCTGTCATTCGACGTGCCGGGTGTCAGACCCGAACTCATGCAGCCGATCGGCATTCGCTTCACGCTCGACGGCAAAATCGCCTTCGTCGCGCTCGGCCCTTCGAACCGGGTCGCGGTGGTTGATACTGTAGCCGAGGAAGTCAAAAGCTATATCCTCGTCGGCCAACGGCCCTGGCATCTTGCCCTGAAGCCCGACGGAACCAAGCTCTACGTTGCAAACGGCATGACCAACGACGTCACGGTCATCGACGTCGCGACGCTCAAAGCGGAGAAATCGGTTCCCGTCGGTCGATTGCCCTGGGGCATCGCCGTGAAGCCTGACGAAAAATAGGGCGTCCGCCGTTCCCCTCATAAGAAAAGCGGCAGCTCTATCTGAGCCGCCGCTCTGCACCACGCTATCGAGCACGGGAGTTCTCGATACGTAGGGGAAAGAAGATGCGCCGCGTTGAGCGGCGCCCCAGTATATCTCAGAACTTCACCTTGACCCCGCCGTAAGCTGCGAACGGTATCGCGGGCGTGATGGTGCGCGCGTTGTTCGGATCATACTTGAGCCCATTGAGCGACGGATCGGGTCCCCCACCACTGCTTGCGCCGCTGCACGAAGCATCGCTTCCGCACCCCGGTCCAGCTTGCTGCGCGAGCCTTGTGTTGAAGTACGTTCCGTAGATCCCGTACTGCTGATCGAACAGGTTATCGATCAAGCCGTAGATCTGGATGTGATCCGTGACATCGTAAGACGTGTGCAGATTGACTTTCGTATAGCCGGCGAGTGGCTTATCGAGATTGGCATCGTCGCCGTAAAAGAATTGGCTGCTCGCGGCGATCAGATCGGCGCCAAGCGTCCAGCGCGGTGTGAGCTTGTAGTCAAATCCCGCTTTGAACCTGTGCCGTGGCACGCCGGGAAGACGATCGCCCGGACGGATCTTCATGCACAGGTCATCGTCGTCGTCTCCGCCGCCACCACCTTCGTCATCATCCCCTCCAATCCCGAAGTCAGAGCATTCCGTGGTCACATTGGGATTGTTCTCGGACGGGATCACGTTGGTCGATTGGTATGTGGCGTCGATGAAGGCGTAGCTCCCGTAGAGAAACCAACGCTCGTTGCGATAGGATGCGCTCGCCTCAACGCCTTGACGCTGCGTTTCGCCTGCATTGGCGAAATAGCCCCGTCCCTGCTGTTGGTCCGCAATCTGGATGATGTCATCCGAGTTGAGCGCACGGAACCAGCCCACGCTCCAGTCGAGTCTCTCCTTGCCACTCCAAGACACATTTTGTCCGCGAAAACCAAGTTCCCAGGTTCGCGACACGACTTGCTTGAGTGGCGGATCCGATGCCAACGCGCTTTCGATGATGCAGGGATTCTCGGGATCCGAGCATGCGATTTCCGATGCCGTTGCCGCGCGATTGGCTTCCGCATATCCGCCGTAGAACGAAAGTGCCGGCGTGATCTTATACGTGAATCCTGCCGACGGATTGAAGCGATTGTATTCGTTGACACCGTTGAGAGCGTCGAGCGACTCCTCGCCCGTATTGACGATCTGAACGCGCGCGTAGTTGAAGCGTCCACCGACTGTGACGGTCAGGCGATCGGTTACGTCGAACGCATCCAGCGCATAGATACCGAAATAGTCATTGAGCGTCGTGAGCGACCGTGGCGTCACGTCGGAGGCGTCCAGGTCTTCTCCCAACGACGGATCTCCGGACAAGGTGGGTCCAGTGCCGGCCACAACGTACTTGGGCAGGAAGGTGCCGAGTTGGCTTGAGGCGCGGTACGCGACGTGGCCGTGATCGTAGCTTGAGCCGATGATGAACTGATTGCGATGGCCGAACAGATCGGCCTTGTTGGCGGCCTGCAGCGCGACACCGAAGCTGTCGGCGTTTTGCCCGGTCTTATCGATTGACCCCAGCACGCCGTAGTCATCGAGATCGTTGATGCCCGTCAGTCCTCCGGCCCCCAGCCCATAGATGGGAGCCCCATCTTCGGTGCAAAGCTCGGTGCCGAAGGTGTTGGGCGTCGCGCAATCGTCAAATTCGGAGATGTTGCCGTCGATATGGCTTTGTCTGAAATGGCGATAGTAGGTCACGCCGGAAACGGAGATGTCGGGGGTCGCCTGAACCACGCCGTTCAACGAATACATCTGCATATCGTTGTCGGTGATCTGCGGCGACGTAAATGTCCGGGTGCGCCCGGCGAAGTCCAGGAGCTCTTCTGGTACCGCCGCCGTGACGCCGACCTGGCCGGACGCAATCGTACTGTTGAAGTGGAATTCGGCACCGTCGCCCTTCACGCCCAGGTCGAGGTAGCCGCGCCGTTCCGAGGCTTCCGAAAAGTCTCGAAAGCCGTCGTCGTCAATGGCTTCGAACGCCCCGTAAGCCGCCCAGTTGCCGCTCTGAACGCCGGCTTCCGTCGACACCTGCTTGCGGCCGAAGGAGCCGAAGCGCGTATCGATGTCGGCCCCGTGGAAGTTAAAGCCGTCCTTCATGGATAAATTGATCGCGCCGCCGATCGCATTCAATCCGAAAATCGGATTGCTGCTCATCACGGTCAGATCGGCGATGGCGTTTTCAGGAATGAAATCCCAATTGACCGTATCTCCGAAGGCCTCATTGATGCGGACGCCATTCTGATAGACTGCAATGCCCTGAGGCAGGCCGTTCACGGGCGACGCTTCGAAGCCACGGTACTGGACGCCTGTTTGGAACGAATTGCCCTGCAGGTCGTCGACGACCACGCCGGGAATGCGATTGTTCAAGACATCCTGCGGAATGACCGAGTGATCGCGCGCGATGTCTGCCGCTGAAATCGTATCAACGGCATGTGGGATTTTCTCGAGCGGAATTTCGCTGCCGGGTAACGGCGACGTCTTTACATCATTGGGTGGAGGGGGAACCGCATAGTTGACCGGCGCGGTCTCCGTTCCGTCCTCTGTAATCGTTTGGTCCGGCGGTGGAGCAGCCTGCACCTGCGCTGCAGCCGGGCTCTTGGCCTTGCGAACAATCTTTCGCGGTTTTGTTGGGGGCTTTTTCGGTTCCTGAATGACTTGAACTTCGGGAAGTTTTTGTCCTTGGGGTGCTTCGCCCGCGCTCGGTGCGGGCTGCGGCGCGGCGGTGCCCCCAGCATCTTGAGCAAGCGCGCCGTGCATCGAAAAGCACGCCACCGTTGCAGTGGCGATACACAATTTTATCGGCTTCATTTGCAAAACCCCCACGATAACCCCCATTAGGATCCCGATCGCTTTTCTTGATCACCGTCCCCTGCGGTGGCCAATCCAGAAAACGGCGCAAATTCAGGCGTTTGATATTAAGCTTGCGCGTTTTCCTGACTCGCTTGGATAGCGTCGGCAATTCGCCTCGCGGGACGAAATTCCAAAGAATTCCGAAAGTCTGGGAATTTGTCCCGGGCGGGTCGGTAAAGGAAAGGGAGAGGGGGAAAACTGCATCGCATCCTCGGCTCAACCGGCGAATGCAGATGCTAAGCTTCCTTGGCGAAGACCTTCTTCTTCATCTTGCGCACCGCACGCCCCCAGGAACTCTCCGGTATAATCTGGAGACGGCGCAATCCTTCATCCGCGCTTTTTATCGCATCAGCAGTCGTCGCGCCCTCGCTTACGACATAGGCGATCCGATCCATGTAGTTGAGCGCCGGCCCGCCTCTCAACAGTGCATGAGCGTAGACGCCGACTTCCGAGACGCCCTCCACCGCCATGGCGTCATCCTGACCCGTGACGTCGAGAGCCACGATGTCCCGTCTGAGCAGATAGCGCGTCGCACTTGCGCGTTGGAACTTCCGGTCGAGCGAATACGGCATGCCGCAGGAGAAGCGAATCGTTGCCTCGACGAGATCCACTCCGAACGCAAGGCGAACGCTTTCCGCACCGACACCGCCGACGATCCTCGGATTGATCTCGATGATACAAGGCCCCTTGGCGCCATACCGCACCTCGACGTGCGCGGGGCCCCGCTCATATCCCGCGGCACGCGTCGCCCGAATGGCGTGCTCCTCGACCATTTTGCAAATTTGCGGATCGTCCATCGGCGGACAATCGAGCCCTATTGGGATCGAAGCCGGCGGCGGACTTATGTGCTTTCGCCTGATGGCGACCGGAACGAGATCGAACAATTCAATACCGAATTGCGGGCCCTCAATGTATTCCTCGATGGATACGCCAAACTTGGCCAACCTCGGCATCGTGCGGACAAAGTGATCCACATGGTCGCGGACCTCCTGGGGAGTATGACAAATGCGAACACCGGTAGCTCCGGACGCTTCCCTCGGCTTGATGATCACCACGCCACCGATGTCTTTTGCCGCCGCTTCAGCCTCCAGCCCCGAGAACGCCGAGCGAAATGCAACGTCGCGAATACCGGCCCCCGCCAGCACTTCGCGTGTGCGGAATTTATCGCGGCAAATCGCGACGGCCTCGGGGCTCGAATGCGGTCGATCGATCGCCTCCGCCACTTGCGCGACGCGCTCTGCCCATTGACTGAGCGGCGAGCAAACACCCGCAACGCGGTCGCGGCCAAAGGCGTCAATCGCCCTGACAATCGTTGCGCAGTCCATTGCGTCGACCGCCAAAGGCTCAAAATCCGCGATGTGCTCAAAGGCGGTGGGGTGCCTGCTGACGAGGACAGGCGTCAATCCCAGTCGCCGCGCGCAAGCGAAGAATGGCGGCCCGTTTCCGGTTACGCTGGTTTCAAGAAAGAAAAGAACGTCACGCATCCGTCCACCGTCTCGCATTCATCTATTCGCGGCTGCGCGCGTGGCCACTTCCAACCGGGCCGGCCGGCGGATGTCCTCCAGGAAGGTCGCCAGCTCCTCATCCGTCACTGAACGTTTCGTCCTGACCGCGTGCTGGCGAACTCGCGCGAGCAATTCGATGCATTCCGCGGGCTTTGCCTCCAACCGAAGATCGGACAAGCACGCTGCCACCGCAGCTAGGCCCGAATGCTTACCAATGACGAAGCGATGGGAGAGTCCAAGCATCGCGGGATCGAGAAACTGATAAGTCGATCTGTCCTTCAGCAACCCATCGACGTGGATACCGGATTCATGCGTGAAAACATTGTCACCCACGATTGCTTTATTAGCGGGAACCGGACACGCAGCCGCTACGGCGACCAGCCGTGCCACCCGGCCGAGTTCGGTCGTCAGGATCCCCGTGTCATGCCCGAAGAGCTGCAGCATAGCCACCGCGACCTCCTCCAACGGAGCATTTCCGGCGCGCTCTCCCAATCCGATGACGGTTACGGACGCGTGCGAAGCACCTGCACGGATCGCCGCCAGCGTGTTGGCAGTCGCCAAGCCGAGATCGTCGTGACCATGGAACTCAAGCTCTAAATCGGATTCTGCACGAAGCGCTGCGACGAGTGCATGTGTCGCGAACGGTTCCAAGACGCTCAACGTGTCGGCGATCCGAAAACGCCGCGCTCCTGCGTTCTTCACCGCTGAAACGACCTCTAAAAGAAAATCGAGATTGGCGCGTGACGTGTCCTCACCGCCAACT
>JBEVLH010000298.1:0-4749 GCA_040509255.1 Hyphomicrobium sp.
GCGTCCGCCATCCGGCCCGGTTGCTTCGGAAAAACCCATTGCCCGTCGCGATCGACGGCCCACCGGCAAACGATTTGGAGGTCGCCGTCACCGGCAGCCCCTTCCTTGACGACCTCAGCGAGGATGTCATCGACCGGCAGGATTTCCGAATACCCGCCGCCGCAACCGACGAAGAGAAGGATTTGTGCCAGGTCCTGCGGCCGTCGCAACGCGTTGCGCAAAATGACATGCCGGTGCATCGCGCGAAGCGCGTTTTTAAAATCGCCACTGAGAAGTTGAAGAAGCGTCGTCCCGCGGTCGTGATCGGAGCTTCGCCAGATCGTCTGATCGGCATCGTATTCAAGATCGACGAGATTGGAGGTGCGGTCAGCGATGAAACGCATGGCGGGCTCCTGATGCGCACAGCCGCGCAGCGCTTAAGACGCCGTCGCAACGTGTTTCTGATTTCCCGCAGCCAAGACCCTAATACCGAAAGTGGGACAAAAGAAAGACAATGGGGAGCATTTCTCGCACGGCCGACAAACAACGGCAGGCGCTTCGTCTAAAGAACTGCAAGGGGCCAGTCCTTCCGCGCTCGTTCACGCGTTGACGAACTTGAGCCGCCTTGGACTAACCAGCGGCCGACCTGGACTCTTCGCCTTCGATCAGGCGGAAGAACGCGGCCAGTTTTGCGGCGTCATGAAACTCTTCCATGCGAGAGATCCGCATCTGCCGAAACATGACGATCTGCCGGTAAGTCGTCGTCAGGGTATGTCCCGAGGCGCGATGTTTGAGGAAGCACGACGCCCGAGCACGACCGATGCCCGAATGAAACTGAAAACTTTCCGTCACGGACATGCATTCGGTGATACTGGCGATCGGTTGGAGGAATGCGCGCATCGCTGGCTTGCCTACGATGATCGCAGGCGGGGACCGAAGGTCGATCGCGTTGCACTGATAGAAAATATCGTCGGTGTAGGTTTGCAGGACGCCCTCAACATCTCCGACGCTCCAAGCGCGATGGGCTTCGTCGAGGATCGCCTTTGCTACGATTTCGTTGATCGGCATGGTCAGTCTGTTCAAGCGGGGGCGCGACAACAAAAGTCCAGGGCGGAAGCGTTCGAGATCCGAGGCGCCCCAAGCTGCCACCGTCTTTTGAACCGTGTACATGAAAAAGCCGCGACTTGCGCCGGTGTATGTCGCCGCGGTACCGGCTACCGGCTGGCTCAACTCGACGTTCGCGGCAGGTGCCCGCAGCGCGATCAGTTGTAGCTCGCATTCGGTCGCGTCACGCCGACGGCGGGGTAAATCGCCGGCGCTTCCACCCGCGAGTTATCCACAACCGATTCGCAAGCCACCGGAACCAGCGTTAAACTTTCCCGTTACAAGCATAAGCAACGGCCGCGTATTTGTACTGCGTATTGTAAGGCTGAAGCAGCATCCCCATGCAACGGTCCGGCAGCCCTCTGTCGGGCCGTCATTGTTTTAAAGAGAAACAACTTCGGCAGCCGTGGCGTTGATCGGTGCGCCATGGGAGCATCGAGATGCCTATCCTAACGACCGCTATCACAACTTTTATTCTACTGGTCCTGATCGGCATCATCGTCGGGCTGCTTATGAACCGGGCGGGCCGAGGCTGGTTGGGGAGACAAGTTGCAGACGCCACCGGACTCGGCGATGTCACTTACGCTCTCGTCGGCATAGCCGGCGCATTCATGGGATACCATATCGGCGTCATTCTCGAGCTTTTGCCGTCCCTGCTCCTCTACATCGTAGCCATCGCCGGCGCATTCATCACGATTATCCTTTGGCGGCGGGCGTAAACATGGGCAATCCGAACGATCCCCCGACTATACCGTTTCCCACCCAGGAACCTGGTCAGCTTCCGCCCTTGCCGCCAGAGCCAAAAGAGCCTCCGCAGCCTTCCCCCATCCCCTTGGAAGCGCCGGGCGACGGCGAAAACCCCGAGCCACAGCCGGAATAGTGTGCACGCAAGTGCGATTGGTGTCAGCCAAACGTTAGCCTGCAAAGAAATCGGCCACAGGTCGATCTTTTCGCACTCGCGAAGGCGTCAACCTATTCCAGTCATTGGCCATCCGAACTATGGTGGATACGGATGAATTAGGGGACTGGCACGTGACGATTGACGCTGCGACTGCGCTTTCGATTGTGGAAGCTGCCCATTCTGCCTGGAACGCGGGGGATATTGAGGGCACCCTCGATCGCTACGTCGACGACCTGGTCTTCATCACCAATACCGGCCCCGACGGCGGCCAAATGATCATTCGCGGCAAGAGCAATCTTCGTGAGTATATTAAAGTCATTATGCAGGTCGTCGAAGCCAAGAACTTCATTGAGTCACTTCATTTTGACGGCGAGGTCGCCCGGATCCGCTTCAATACTTACGTTCGCCATCGGACCACCGGCCACGAGATGACCGGCACGTACCGGGAACTCTGCACCTTTAGAGGCAGCGAAATCAGCCAGATCGAGGATTTTCACGATGCGCCTCGCATGGCCGCGTTCTGGCGACTTATCGGAATGGCCGAGACCGAAGCAGTTCGCTGATATGGCGACTCTCCGCACCACACCGAGCACCTAGAACGTTATCCGGCCCGCGCGCACCTTCGCCGCCTGCGCCTCGAACAGAGCGCGGGCCGCTTGGCCATTTCGACTGACGATGACCAGCCCGTCTCCGGGGCGAACGATCGACGATCGCTCGGGCGCCGTCGTCGTTTCCCCGCTCTGCCGTTCGACCTGCACGATGAAAAATTTGCCGTCGGCCCGGCGCTCGATTTCGTCGATCGACAGGTTGGTCATGGCGCCCTTTTCAGGAACGACGACGAGGGATATTTCCAGTCCCAGCCCTCTCAAATTGCGGTCGAGATCCTGCATTTGCGTGCTCGCCCGCAGGAACCGCGCCGTCTCGGGAAATAAAATCATCTCCGCTATTCTCTCGGCCCCGATGTGTGTGGGCAGCACGACCTTGTTGGCGCCGGCCTGCTTGAGTTTGCTTTCGGTCGACGGAACCTCCCCTCGCGCGATGATCTCGATGCCAGGATTGAGGCTGCGCGCAGATAACGTGATGAAGACATTCGCCGCGTCGTTCGGCAATACCGTCGCCAGGGTCTGTGCGCGCTCGATGCCGGCATCCCTGAGGCTATGCTCGTCGGTGGCATCCCCGACGAGACAAAGGTGGCCGAGGTCGCGGACTTCGCGCGCCCGCGCTTCGTCCTGCTCGATCACCACGAACTTTGTTCCGCCCGAGACCAACTCCCTGGCCAGCATCATACCGATCCGGCCAAATCCCACGATGATCACGTGGCCCTGGAGCTTATCGACTTCGGCCTTCATCCGCTTAACTCCGAAAATGTTCTGCAGTTGGCTGACGGTCAGAAACTGGACCAAGGCACCGGTCAGCAGGATCATGCCCGTGCAGCCGAAAATCATCGTCGCCATGGTGATGACGTGCAGGTACGTCGTCGAGATGGGGTGCACCTCGCCGTACCCGACCGTGTAGACCGTCAAAAGCACCATGTAGGAGGCGTCGGGGAAGCTCCAGCCCGCCGCCATGTACGCCAGCGTCGCCAGAACGATGACTATCAGCATGAAGAGCACGCTGTAGACGAGCGTTCGGCCAGGCGGATTGAGATGCATTGGTGCGAGCCCCGGTCAGCACCGCCAATTCAAGCGATGTCGCAGCGGCGCTGTCAACGCGCGCTGTGTCCGCAAAGTGAATTAGACCGGCCCATTAGGGCTTCCGACCCTTTCGCCGCACGATGTCAGGATGGCAGCGCGCAACGCAACCGAGGGCCGCCGACGATCGTTTTCTCTTTAAAAGGAGACACCATGAACACGCCTGATGAAAGTCTGACCCTCATATCGGCCGGCAAAGTCCAAGGCACGCCGGTCATCGATCCGCACGGCAACAACCTGGGCGAAATTTACGATGTAATGCTCGAGAAGCGGACCGGCAGGGTTGCTTATGCAGTCATGTCGTTCGGTGGCGTCCTGGGCCTCGGAAAGAGATATCATCCGCTACCGTGGCTGGCGCTGAAGTACGTCCCCGATGCCGGCGGCTACGTGGTCGGCATCCCGCGCGAGGCTCTGGAGCAGGGGCCGACACTCGAAGACACAGCCTCCCCATGGGAAACTGGATTGGCGCAGAAGGTCGAAGGTTATTATCAGTCCTGGCTGAGGACCGCCTAGAGAAGCGCAGAGGCGGTCGGGTCGTTCCCGGCCGCTTCGGCCGCCCCTCTACGAGGGGGGCCGATCCTCTTGTGATCGAGCCATATCAATCGTCCGTGCCGCTGTGTAACCACCACGCGAGATCTAACACGAGGGCGATGACCATGGCCGCGGCGCCCATCATAAAGAGCAATTGATAGTCTCCGTTCGTATGGGCGAATACGAACGAAAACCCGTATGCAGATATCGCCTGAGCCAACGCAAACGCGACGGTGGCCACGCTCCACGATGCTTTCTGTTTCGTCGGCTGATGCGGAAGCAGTTCATGGATCCGCCCTAGCACTAGCGTCACCGTACCGGTCAAAAACGCGCCGACGATGATGCTGGAAAGCAGAAGCGCAGGTCTATTGGTGACATTCAGGCGCGGGGATCGCAATAGCCGCGATTTCCATGATAAATGCCACGCGCAACGCCACCCTGAACCCGATGCGGTCACCGAGATAGCCGGCAAAGATCGGGCCTATGGTTGCACTCAGTCCGAAGGCAACCCAGAACACCGCGCCGACTTCGACACCCTGACCG
>JBEVLH010000299.1:0-4078 GCA_040509255.1 Hyphomicrobium sp.
TTGGTCGCAAGGGCATCGTTGCGGGACTCGAGATAGCAGATCGCGACGTCGGCACCCTCGCGCGCAAACAGCACGGCAACTGCACGGCCTATACCTGAATCGCCACCCGTGATGATCGCAACGCGATCCTGCAATTTCTGTGATCCATGATACCCCGGCGCTTCATACATCGGTCAAGTTGAAGCTCTGCCTCATTGCCTGATTTCGCCTGATGCTGAGCCGGGAACTTTGAAGGATATTCCCGGACACCTGCCTGCATAGGCTTGCCCGGTTTCTCGTTCGGCTTGCCTTTCTTACCGTCGATCTTATCGACCTCTGCTTGAATATCTCGTCCGTCTTCGGCAACCCGATCGGGGGATAGCTCAGCTTGTCGTGCCATCGGCGACCTTTCGATTTCGTCTTCAAGCGTTCGTGTCGTGCTCGCGGGTCAGCTACCGCCGCCGCCGCCGCCACCACCGCCACCGCCACCCGACGAGCCACCAGCTGAGCCGCCTGCTCCACCGGCCGACGAACCAGCCGCGCCCGACGAAGAGCCCATGCTACCGCCAACTGCGCCCGTACCGCCAACGCCGGGCGTCCCGCCGCTTGTCGACGGAGCGCCGCGCACGATGGTGTTGTAAGACGTGCCCGACGATCCTGGATGTTGAGCGTCAGCGTCGGGGTTTCTCACCGCCGCGCTGGTTCCGTCGTCAATTTGAAGTCGGTTCGAGCTTGGCGCGGCTGGATCGATCCGATTGTTCTCGACCGGGCCGGCGGCGCTACCCGGCGCCTCAGTGGAGGGAGTCCTGCCGCTCGTAGACGATCCGGACTCGGTCGCATTCTGCTGCGTCGTGTTCTGCTGGAGCTGAAGGCTTTCAGGCACCGAACCGCCACCGGAACTCTGCGCGAACACTGGCGCGACGGGCAGGAGCAGCGCACAAACTGCTGTCATTGAAACAAACTTCATGGTGGCAATCCTTTTGAATCCGTTTGCTACGGCAACGTGATGCGCCCTGACCGGGTTCCGGCCGGAAAGCGGCGGCCGAGACCCCACGAAAAAAGGCCCCGTTTCCGAGGCCTGATCAGAGTGAGCTCAAATTTACTTCGATGTGCCGGTATCGCCCGGCTTCTTGTCAGACGGACCGTTGGTGCTATCGCGAGCCCCTTGAACGCCCGTCGCATCTTGAGACGGCGACATGCCCTGCGAACCCGAGCTTGCACCGCTGGAACCCGACGAACCGCTGCTGTCGTTTGCCGGTCCATTCTTGCTGCCGGGCTCGCCCTTCACGCCTGCTCCCGAACTGGGCGACGTGCTTGGCTGACCGCCCGAAGTGGTTGAGGAATCCGCTGCGATAGCCGGGGCGAGGCCAAGCAACGTCGCGACCGCGCAAGCGGCCAAAATCTTTTTCATGACGTTTCCATCCTTTTTTATTTTTACCTGCGGAGGGAATACGCATCCGCTCAACCCCGCGTTCCGGGGGAGGCGTCAATTTAGATGCGCGAAGCCTGAAAGGCTTTCTTGGCGCGAACAGCCGCGCGATACAAAAACCAGACGAGAAAAAACGGCGACAGCAGCGAAAGAATTGTGAAATCCCAGGTCAGGCGCATCGCACGTCCAAGACCATACATTACAGCGGAGCGGTGCGGTTCATCGAATTCGCCAGGAATATAGTCGCGAGCCACCGGCAATTCGCGCGGTGCGATCCGGCGGACCTGCCGCGGCGACCATGTCGCGCGCCGGAAATCCTTGATCCTTCGCGGGCGATTTAACGCCTGCGCCGCCAACGATCTCGATTGCCGCATCACCAGATACCCTCTTACCCCGTCGAAAACCTTCGAAGGGGCCGAACGTTCCAACGCCAGATTAGCCCGGACGGTTGCAAACAATAGTGACCGAAAGTCGATAAAGCCGTTCATGAAACGACGTTCGCTAGTATACATTGCCTTCACTTAACAGCTGCGTGTTTCACCACGCTCCGGCCGGCGTAGACCGCCACGTCGCCCAGCTCTTCTTCAATGCGGATGAGCTGATTATACTTCGCCAGCCGGTCAGAACGCGACAGCGATCCTGTCTTGATCTGACCACAATTTGTCGCGACCGCGAGGTCGGCTATCGTGGAATCTTCCGTCTCTCCCGAGCGATGCGACATTACCGCGGTATAGCCCGCGCGCTGCGCCATGCTGACCGCGTCGAGCGTTTCCGACAAGGAACCGATCTGGTTGACCTTCACCAGGATCGAGTTTGCCGTCGCCTTCGCGATGCCATCGGCGAGCCGTTTGGTGTTTGTCACGAATAGATCATCGCCGACGAGCTGCACGCGCTTGCCGAGCAGATCGGTCAAAATTTTCCATCCCGCCCAGTCGTCTTCCGCCATGCCGTCCTCAATCGAGATGATCGGAAAGCGGTTCACAAGATCTTCGAGGTATTTCGCATTGGCTGCGCTATCAAGCGACTTGCCTTCGCCGGCAAGCTCGTACTTGCCGTTCTTGAAGTATTCGGTCGACGCGCAATCGAGCGCCAGCATGACGTCGTCACCCGGCTTGTACCCCGCTTTCTCGATCGCCTTCGTGATGAAGCCCAGCGCTTCGTCCGCGCTCTTGAGGTTGGGTGCAAACCCGCCCTCGTCGCCGACGTTGGTGTTGTGGCCGGCATCCTTCAGGCTCTTCTTCAAGGTCTGAAAGACTTCCGAACCCATCCGGATCGCATCGGCGCAGGTTTCGGCCGACACAGGCATGATCATGAATTCCTGGATATCGATGGGATTGTCCGCATGCGCGCCGCCGTTGATGATGTTCATCATCGGCACCGGGAGGACGTGCGCGTTGACGCCGCCGACATAGCGGTAAAGCGGCAGGCTGTTTGACGTCGCCGCGGCCTTCGCAACCGCCAGCGACACGCCGAGGATCGCATTGGCGCCGAGCCGGCTCTTGTTCTCTGTGCCGTCGAGCTGGATCAACGCCGCATCGATGCCGCGCTGATCTTCGGCATCTAGGCCAGAAAGCGCGTCGAAGATTTCGCCGTTGACGGCATCGACCGCCTTCAGCACGCCCTTGCCCTGATACCGCGACTTATCGCCGTCACGAAGCTCGATTGCCTCGTGCGCGCCCGTTGAAGCTCCCGACGGCACCGCCGCCCGGCCTTCCGAGCCGTCCTCGAGCAGCACATCGACCTCGACTGTCGGACTGCCCCTGCTGTCGAGAATTTCGCGGCCGATGATGTCGACGATGGCGGTCATGAGCGTTTCCGATATTTTCTGGTTGGCCGACAATTGCCGGTTGGCTTGTCGGGATGCGACGGCTGTGACAGGTTCGGCGGGGTTTTAGCCGCTCTTCGTAGCGAGGCAAAGTCCCCACGGGCAGAACCAGCCTACCCGAAAGGGCATATACCTGAGAACCGAGGTGTACCAATGTCGGAAACAAAGAAGTGGACCGGTGGTTGCCACTGCGGAAGTGTCCGGTTCGAAACCGAGATGGCGCTCGAAGGGCTGAAGATCTGCAATTGCTCGTTTTGCCAGAAACGCGGCGCGATCATGGGGTTCGTACCCGAGAGCGCCTTTCATCTGCTGTCGGAGCCGGATGAACAGGGTGAATATCAGTTCAACAAGAAAACGCTCCACCACATGTTCTGTCCAACGTGCGGCATAGGTTCCTATTCCTACGGCTCGGCACCCAACGGCGCCGGCATGGTCGCTGTCAACGTCCGTTGCCTAGACGGCGTCGACGCCGCCGCGCTCACGCCGACGCTCTTTGACGGCAAGAGCCTCTGATCGCGGCCCGCATGACCTTACCAGAATCGTCCGCGCTTGTTCTTTTCTCCGGCGGCCAGGACTCCACCGTATGCCTGGCTTGGGCGCTCGAGCGCTTCGATCGCGTCGAGACCATAGGTTTCAACTACGGTCAGCGCCACAGCGTCGAGCTCGGCCAGCGCGACATCGTCCGCTCTAAACTGTCGGCACTTGGAGAAAGCGGAAAACGCCTGGGACGCGATACCGTGCTCGACCTGCCGGCATTGCAAAGCATCAGCGATACCGCCCTGACACGCGACACCGAAATCACCTTCGCCGCTACCGGACTGCCGACAACGTTCGTGCCGGGCCGC
>JBEVLH010000300.1:0-7201 GCA_040509255.1 Hyphomicrobium sp.
AAGCTCCCGATCAATGTCACGGCCGAAGCAAACAAGCTCGAAGATCCGGCCGAACGTGCCCGCATCGCGCGGGTGTTCGATCGCGGCCTTGGCACGGTTGCAAGCTACGTGCTTCCCATCCAGGTTTGGCAGACCGCCGATCGCGGTCGCCGCTGGGTGACCGAGCGCTGGTCGATTCGGCGCGATCAGCTGTTCTTGATCCCGGGTGACTCACCCGCCGGCTTCCGCCTTCCACTGCAATCGTTCCCCGTCGTCGCGCCGATCGACTTTCCGCATGTGATCCAGCGCGATCCCATGGGCCAGAACAGGCCGTTGCCCGAACGGACAACGCTTTTACAGCAACGCCGCGTCGTTACGCTCGAGGCCCCGAAACCTGCCAGGCAGGCGAGCCTAGCGCCGGAAATTTCGGGATCTGTCCGGACCGCCCTCACGGTCGAGCCGCGCGGCAACGCGGTCTGCGTATTCATGCCCCCGCTCGACGATGCCGAGGACTATGCGGCACTCGTCGCAGCCATTGAGGAAGCCGCCAAGCAGACCGGGGTGCCTGTTCAGATCGAAGGCTACAGCCCCCCGCCCGATGAGCGGCTGAATGTCATCAAGGTCACGCCCGACCCCGGCGTGATCGAGGTCAACATCCATCCATCGACGAGTTGGGAAGACACGGTTGCCATCACCAACGCGCTATACGAGGAAGCGCATAATTCGCGCCTCTCGGCAGAAAAGTTCATGCTCGACGGCCGTCATACCGGGACCGGTGGCGGCAACCACATCGTGCTCGGAGGCATCACGCCCGCGGACAGTCCTTTTCTGCGACGGCCCGATCTGCTGGCGTCCGTCGTCACCTACTGGCAGAACCATCCGGCGCTTTCGTATTTCTTTTCCGGCATGTTCATCGGCCCGACCAGCCAGGCCCCGCGTTCCGATGAAGCGCGCCACGAGTCGATCTACGAATTGGAGATCGCGCTCTCGCAAGTTCCCGATCCAAGCGCCGGACACATTCCGCCTTGGCTCGTCGATCGACTGTTCCGAAATCTGCTGATTGACGTCACCGGCAACACCCATCGCGCCGAAATCTGCATCGACAAGCTCTATTCGCCCGATGGCCCGACAGGCCGGCTCGGCCTTGTCGAGTTCCGCTCTTTCGAGATGCCGCCCCACGCACGTATGAGCCTCGCGCAGCAGCTTCTCTTGCGGGCGCTGATCGCCATGTTCTGGGAGAAACCCTATCGCCAGAAGCTGGTGCGCTGGGGAACGGCGTTGCACGATCGCTTCATGCTCCCGCACTATCTCTGGTCCGACCTCTCCAGGATCGTTGCCGATCTCAACGACGCAGGTCTGTCGATCGATCTCGAATGGTTCCGGCCGCACTTCGAATTCCGCTTTCCGCTATTCGGCACCATCGCGGCCGAAAATCTCACGCTGGAACTGCGCCAGGCCCTCGAGCCGTGGCATGTCCTCGGCGAGGAGAGCGTTGGCGGAGGCACGGCGCGTTACGTCGACTCCTCGCTCGAGCGCGTCGAGGTCAAGATCAAAGGCCAGATCGGCGACCGCTATGTCGTGACGTGCAACGGTCGGCCGCTCCCTCTGGCGTCCACCGGCAACTGGGGCGAAGCCGTTGCCGGCGTCCGCTACCGGGCGTGGTGGCCGCCGTCGGCCCTGCATCCCACGGTGCCGCCCCACGTCCCGTTGACGTTCGATATCGTCGATAGCTGGAGCGGGCGCTCGATCGCAGGTTGCCGCTATCATGTCGCGCACCCGGGCGGCCGCAACTTCGAGGTCTTCCCGATCAACGCCTATGAAGCCGAGGGCCGCCGCTTGGCGCGCTTCGACGCCGAAGGCCATACGGCCGGGGCGATGCGGCTCAGGCCGGAAGCCGTTAACCCGGATTACCCGTGCACACTCGACCTTCGGCGTAACCCGAGCTGAAGTGACAATTCGGCTGTTTCGGCTGTCCTTCCCCCGTTTGCTGCGGGCCTTCGCTTGCAGATGGGGGACCGGCGCGGGATAGTGGGTGTCTTGCGAGATTGATTTGGGGAATGGTCGCGGCGTGGATCGCTCGAAATGACGACAGCGGCGGCATTGAAGGCAGAGCCATTATCCAGCCTACTCGGCAGCTATCGGCGCCGGGAGGTTTCGGGCTTTGATGAACTCCTGCAGCCTGGCGGCGGCACGCGCGGCCATTGGCAATTGCTCCTCGAGGGGCTGGCTGACCTGCCCGAAGCCGATCGAGAGCTTCGCAACGCCCGCCTCGCGCGCCGCGTCCGGGAAACTGGTATCGCCTACGACATCTTCGCCGATCCCAACACGTCCGCGCAGCGCTGGTCGCTCGATCTCTTGCCCATCGTAATTTCTGCCAGCGAATGGCATGGCCTCGAACGCTCGCTCATCCAACGGGCCCGGCTGTTCGATGCCCTCCTCAATGACGTCTATGGCGAGCAGACTTTGGTTCGCCAGGGCCTGCTACCGTCGGAACTCGTGTTTTCGGACCCCGCTTACCTCGTCCCCTGTAACGGCATTCTGCCGAACGCCGGCGGGCTGATGTTTTATGCCGCCGATCTCGCCCGTGGCAGCGACGGCAAGTGGCGGGTGATCGACAACCACAGCGAAACCCTGGCCGGCATTGGTTTCGCGCTCGCCAATCGCGTCGTCCATACCCATGTCGCCGGCGATATCTTCAAAGCCAGCAACGCCCGTCGTCTGGCGCCCTACTTCCAGGAGCTGCAGACCTCATTGACGCTTCACAGCGGACGTGAGAACGCGCGTGTCGCGCTGATGACGCCCGGACCGCACCACGAAGATTATTTCTCTCACGCCTATCTCGCGCGCTATCTCGGCTACCTCCTAGTCGAAGGACACGATCTCAAGACCCGCAATGGTCAGATCTACCTGAAGACGCTCGAAGGCTTGAAGGAACTCGATCTCATCGTTCGCTGCATCGATGGCAAAACCAGCGATCCGTTGGAACTTGATCCGACCGGCTTTGTCGGCCCCTCCGGTCTCCTCAGCGTGTGCCGCAAGTCGCCGTCGATCGTGGTCAATGCCATCGGCACGGCGCTCGCGCAAAATCGCGGCCTTGGACCTTATCTTCCGCAACTCGCCCGTCACGTCCTCGGCGAAGACCTCGAACTGCATGATGCGCCGCGCCGCTGGCTTGGCGACGCCGACGCGCGCCAGGAGCTATTCGCCAATCCCGAACGCTTCACCATCCGCAAGGCGCAGGAAGGCACCGGCCGGCCAGGGCAGGCGGCGCTCGGCTGGGAAGCTCGCGGTCTCTCGACGCCTGAGCGTGAAAAGATGAAGCGTGAAATCGCGCTCCACGGCGCAACGCTCGTCGCCGAGGAAAAAATCGGTTTCAGCTCGGCCCCGGTCTATAGCTCCGAAGGCCTCATTCCAAAGCCTTTCGCGGTGCGCTTCTACGTGTCCCGCAGTGAAACCGGCTATCAGGTCATGCCCGGCGGCCTCGCGATGAGCATCGACGCGAACCGCGCCGTGGCCTTGAGCGCGCCCGACGGACAAACCCGCGACGTCTGGGTGCTCGGCGAAGGCGAGCAAGCTCCGCACATCAGCCTTTGGCGGCCGACGCTCGCCACGGCCCGTGTCGAGCGCTCGCAACGCGTCATTCAAAGTCGCGTCGCCGACGACTTGTTTTGGCTCGGCCGCTACAGCGAGCGTGCCGACTGGACCATGCGCGTTCTTCGCGGCGCACTCCGTCGGATCGAAGAGGACAGCGGCCCCGACACCGGCCGGCAAGCGGCGCGCAAGTGCCTCGAAGTGCTTCTCGGCAAGGATTTGAGCGCGGTCACGGGCAATCGCGAAACGCCCGACGACGAAATCGAACGGCTCTGCAAGCGGCTCATCACCAGCGGACTTGGTTCGCGAACGCTGGAGCGGACGCTCGACGGTCTCTACCGCGTCGCCCACTTGGTTCGCGATCGTCTCTCGCTCGAAGCCTGGCAGACGTTGAGCAAGTTCCGCGCCGGTGAAACCTGGCGGCAAGCGCTGAGCCGCGCGCACCCCGTCGAGATCCTCGATCTTCTCGATGAAGGCGTCGCCGGCATCGCTGCCTTCAACGGCTTCATGCACGAGAACATGACCCGGAATTTCGGTTGGTCGTTTTTGGACATGGGCCGCCGCATCGAGCGTGCGCAAAATCTCGCCGAAGCCATTCTGACTTTGTTCATTCCGCTCCCCGAACCGGAAGAGATGTCCAGCAGCTTGCTCCTGCTGCTCGAACTGGCCGACAGCTTCATCACCTATCGCTCGCGCTATCGTCTCGATCCGATGCTGCCGCTCGTGCTCGATCTTCTTCTGCTCGACGAAACCAACCCGAGAAGCCTCGCCTATCAGCTCTCCGCGATCGGGCGACAGCTCGAAAGCCTGCCGGATACCCATTCGGGCTCCAAAATGCCAGAGGATCGCCGTCTCATTTTCGCGCTGCTGACGTCAATCCGCTCGGCCGACGTCGAGGGAATGGCAAGCGAGGACGCGGGCACTATGCTCGAGCGGCTGTTGATGGACCAGCTCGATATGCTGCCCGAACTTTCGAATGAAATTTCGCGCCACTACTTCAATGTCATGGATGAGGCGCCGCATCGCGCCCAAACGAGGGTCGGCCCCTCGATATGATTTTCGATATCAGCCACAAGACCCATTACCATTATCGCTCGACGGTCGTGCAGTCGTTGCACCTCGTCCACATGTCGCCGCGCGGTCTGCCGGGCCAGATCGTCCGCCGCCATAACCTTCTTGTCGAACCCATTCCGGCGTCCCGTCAGGACCGCGTTGATTCCTTCGGGAATATCGACGTCATTCTCGATATCGAGTCGCCGCATAATGAACTCGTCTTGCTGGCCCGTAGCGTCGTCGAGAAAGTGATGCCGCCGGCGATCGATCTGGCCGCGACGACATCTTGGGACACTCTCGACTATCGCCTTTTGCGTGCCGCCAATGAACGCGACGTCAACGTTCTGCTGTTTCGCTGCCCCTCGCGTTTGACGACGCCGACGCTGGAAATCGCGGATTACACCGCTCTGTCGTTTCCCCCGGCGCGCCCGGTTCTCGACGGCGCCATGGATTTCATCATGCGGATTTACAACGACTTCAAATTCGATCCGCATGCGACCGACGTCTCGACGCCGGTGACCAAAGTCTTTGCGATGCGTAAGGGTGTCTGTCAGGATTTCGCCCATCTGGCGCTCGCGGGGCTGCGTGCCCTTCGCATTCCATCACGGTATGTCAGCGGGTATCTTCACACCCACCCCCCGGTCGGTCGCCCGAAGCTGCAAGGGGCGGACGCCTCGCACGCCTGGATCTCCGTTTGGTCGCCGGAATATGGTTGGGTCGATCTCGACCCGACCAATGGCATCATCGTCCGAGACGAGCACGTCACCGTCGCCTACGGCCGCGACTATGATGACGTCAGCCCCATCAGCGGAGTGCTACGCGGTGGCGGCGACCATACCGTCGATGTCGGCGTCGACGTCAACATGATCGTCGACGAACCCGCCGGCGCGGTGAGCGGCCGGTAATCTGCTTCGGCAGAGACGGTTACCATCCTGTTCCCTCTTGAAACCATGATCGCCTGCTTGCATGTCTCCGGCGTTCCGTGAGGCGCCGCCGCCCATATGATGAGAGAGCAATGCTCGTTCGCGACACAACCGAGGGCTATGGCATCGTCTCCCGCCTGTTTCATTGGCTTATGGCGATAGCGATTTTCGCAATGTTCGCCCTCGGTCTCTGGATGGTGCGGCTCGACTATTACAGCCCGTATTACAATTCCGCGCCCCACATTCATGAGAGCGTCGGAATGATCCTCCTCTTCGCGCTGCTCGTTCGCTGGGCGTGGCGCGCATCCAATCCCAAGCCCTCCGACGATGAGCTTAGCGCGTTAGAGCGGAAGGCATCAAACACGGTGCATTGGGCCTTCTACGTGCTCCTGCTGGCGCTGTTTGTCAGCGGCTATTTAATCTCGACGCCCGACGGCGATCCGATCAGCGTCTTCGGCTGGTTCGACATTCCCGCCCTGATCAAAATGCCCGGCCTGGAGACGCCCGCCGGCAATGCCCACCGCATTCTCGCCTACGTCACGATCGCGCTCGCCGTGGTCCACTCGCTTGCCGCGCTGAAACATCATTTCGTCGACAAGAGCGCCGTCATGACGCGCATTTGGTCCGGGCCTAAAAAATCGTCTCTCACTTCGAAAAAGGAAAATCAGCAATGAAGTCTAAGCTCGCGGCGATTGCCATCTCGACGGCGGCGATGATGATCTCGGTGCCGGCTATGGCCGCCGACTACAAGATCGATACCGACAACGCCCATGCCTCGATAACCTTCCGCATCAAGCATCTTGGCTTCAGTTGGCTGACCGGCCGCTTCGACAAGTTCTCCGGCACGTTCTCGTTCGACGACAAAAATCCTGATGCCTCCAAAGTGAAGGTCGAAATCGACACCTCCAGCGTCGACACCAACCTGGCGCTCCGTGACAAGCATCTGCGCGGAGCCGACCTGCTGGCCACCGACGAATTTCCGAAGGCGACATTCGAAAGCACCAGCATCAAATCCTCGGGCGACGGCAAGGCTGTCGTGACAGGCAATTTCACGCTCCATGGCGTAACGAAGCAGATTTCGTTCAACGCCGAGCACATCGGTGGCGGCAAGGATCCGTGGGGCGGCTATCGCGATGGCTTCACGGCGACCACCGAATTGACGCTTGCCGATTACGGCATCAAGCGCGATCTAGGCCCGGCGGCGAAGACTGTCGAACTGGGCCTCAACATCGAAGGTATCCGCCAGTAGCGCCTCACGACCAACGGAAGACGGCGGCGCCGCCGATCAATCCGGCGCCCGCTGCCGTCATCAGGATCAGATCTCCGGTCGCGTAAGGTTTGCTCTCGGCCGTCGCCGACAACGTGAATGGGATGGTCGCGGCGGAGCTGTTGCCGAAGTTTTCGATCGTCGAGTGCAAACGGTCCGGCGCGATATCGAGTTGATGCGCAATCGTCGCCATCATGCGCGCATTGGCCTGATGCGGAATGAGATGATCGACGTCGGCCGCCACCACTCCGGCCTTCGTCAGTGCCTGTTCCGCGCTTTCCGTCATGATCGCGACGGCGCCCGCATAGACGGCCTTGCCGTCATTCATCACCATCAGAACCTCTTGCGGATCTCGGAGCTGCCCAAATGGTTTTCGGCTGCCGCCGCC
>JBEVLH010000301.1:0-5906 GCA_040509255.1 Hyphomicrobium sp.
AGCCAGACGGCGCCTTTGCCACCGTTTCAGTGCAATAAAAGTCCAAACACCCTCGACCAGTCCAAAGGGCCATGCCCCCTGAAGAAATCCGTAAACGGAGCCCATCGCGCAGGCGACGGCGAACCCAAGGATGCACCACGGGCTGCTCTCTTCGAACGTGTAGAACAAAAGCATCAGGCTGACGGCGATGAGGCCGAACAGCGTCAACGCGTCAAAGCTCATTGAAGGTCTCGCGTGATCAACGGCCGGAGATCGCGAGGGTCGGGCCCGAGGGAGAGCTAGTCGCTTCGCGGTCGCGGGATAGGCGGTCGGCTTCGGCTTGCCATCGCGCCGCACGCCGTCCCTGCGAACGTGCCGTCTGCCGCCAACGGCTTTGACCCATCCAGGTGGCAAGGCCGCCCAGAACAACACCGACGACCAGCGCCGCCATCAGGTAGATATAGAACGGCAGCTCGATCGAAAGCGCCGGTGTCTCAGGCCGAAACGGATCGAGGATTAAATCCACTGGCTGGCGATTGGACACGGCGATCGCAACAAGAATGATACCAAGCGGAAAGCCGATAAGCAGCGATAGAATACGCCTGACCATGATCTACCTCACTCGGCTTCAATCTGACGGCCGGTCAGCGCTCAGTGCGCGCTGCCGTTGAGTTTATTGAGCCGGTCACGAAGTTCTTTACCCGTCTTGAAGAACGGAACGAACTTTTCAGCGACTGCGACAGTCGACCCCGTCCGGGGATTTCTTCCCTGCCGCGACGCCCGATGTTTCACTGTAAATGCGCCGAAACCGCGAAGTTCGACGCGATCACCCCGCGACAATGCGTCAACGATCTCGTCAAAGATGACATTGACGATGCGCTCGACGTCTCGATGGTAAAGGTGAGGGTTGGCAGTGGCTATCTTCTGCACCAGTTCCGACTTGATCACGTTTCGCTCCCCAGCATCGGCGACCATTTATCGTTATTTTTCAGAAGGGTGCCAAACTGAGAGAAGACCGTCAAGTCCGAGCGTCGAAATCGTCCGATCACGAAGCAAAAAATTTGCTGCATCCGCCGCCGACGGCCCGAACATCCACCCCAGAATCCCCGCCGACATGCCGGCAAAGCCGTAAGTGCCTGTATTTCCTGGTTTCCAGTCGGTCAATTTGGCGTCCTGGGGAACACCCTTGGAGTCCTTTAGCCATTTGACCGCCTCGTCCTCACCACCGAGTTGATCCACCAACTTCACCTGAAGAGCCTCACGGCCCGAGAAGATTCGGCCGTCCAGCAGGCCGGGAATGTCGGCAGCCTTTACCCCGCGGCGGGTTTCCACCAGCCCGACGAACCACTTGAAGCCGTCCGCAACCATATCCTGGGCGACCTTCTTGCTCGCATCATCCAGCGGCTCAAACGGCGATGGCGACGCCTTCAGCGGCCCACTTTTCACCTCGTTAACTTTGACGCCGAGCTTGTCCAGCAACTGCACGAATTCCGGCCACTGCACGATAACGCCGATCGAGCCCGTAATGGAGTTCCCGCGCGCCACGATATGGTCGGTCGCAAGACCCGCGATATAGGCCGCAGACGCAGCCACGGTGCCGAATTCCGCGACAACCGGCTTCTTCTTGGCCAGAGCGCGGATGCCCTCGTAAAGAGCTTCGCCGCCCGTGGTCGTGCCGCCTGGACTATTGATGAACAGCAGGACGCCCGCGACCGCGTTGTTATCGCCGATCTCCTTCAGCATTTTGAGCTGATCGCGATCCTCGGTAATCGTACCTTCGATGGCGACACGGGCAATTTGCTTCTCGCCGCTCAGCGAGGCCAGTTTATCGCCTCCCAGCGCCAAAGCCCCCAACGCCACAGCAATGGCCGCAAGTCCGGCGCCCCGCCAGATCGAAACCGAACGGCGAAGGCGTCGGCGGTCGAGAACTGTTTCCGTTTCATGCATGGCGTGAGCTTCTCCGTCGGCACGCTGCTGGGAAAACCGGGCGGATGCCAGCGCGGCGTCTTCTAGGTGCGAGCCTAGGCAAGGTTGAACTCGCGGGCAACGGGAGACGCTGCCGCGTCTCCGACGAAAGTTAAGCGCGCGGCAACATTTACCGCGCGCTCATCACGTTTACTTCTGAGGCCGCTGCCGGCCTTATTCGTTCTCGTCGGCGCCTTCGCGCTTCTTGATGGCAGCCTTGAAGATATCACCCAGCGAAGCGCCCGAGTCGGATGAACCGTACTGTGCGACCGCCTGCTTTTCTTCCGCAAGCTCGAGAGCCTTGATCGAAACCGCGATCCGGCGTGCCGCCTTGTCGACGGACAGAACGGCAGCATCGACCTTATCGCCGACATTGAAACGCTCCGGCCGCTGTTCGGAGCGGTCACGCGCGAGATCCGCCCGCTTGACGAACGAGGTCAACTCGCTGTCGGCGATCTTGAGCTCGATGCCCGCCTCGCTCACGGACGTAACCGTGCCCGTGACGGCGTCGCCCTTCTTGTACTTCGCCATCGCGTCGGCCGGATCGCCGGCAAGCTGCTTGATGCCAAGAGAGATACGCTCCTTCGAGCCGTCGACGTCGAGAACGATCGCTTTGACGTTGTCGCCCTTCTTGTAGTCCTTGATCACCTCATCGCCCGGCTTCTGCCAGTCGAGATCGGAGAGGTGGACCATGCCGTCGATGCCGTTGTCGAGACCGATGAAGAGGCCGAACTCCGTGATGTTGCGGATCGGGCCCTCGACGACAGAACCCTTCGGGTGCTGCGTCAGGAACCCATCCCACGGATTTTCCTGGGTCTGCTTGAGGCCGAGGGAAATACGCCGCTTCTGCGGATCGACTTCGAGAACCTGCACTTCGACTTGCTGGCTCGTCGAAACGATCTTGCCAGGATGCGTGTTCTTCTTCGTCCAGCTCATTTCCGAAACGTGGATCAGGCCCTCGACGCCCGGCTCCAGTTCAACGAACGCTCCGTAATCGGCGATGTTCGTGACCGTGCCCTTCACCTTGGCACCGATCGGATACTTGGATTCGATCGACGACCACGGATCGGACTGAAGCTGCTTCATGCCGAGCGAAATACGCTGCGTTTCCGGGTTGATGCGGATGATCTGCACCTTGACGGTATCGCCGACGTTGAGAATCTCAGACGGATGGTTGACACGGCGCCATGCCATGTCGGTGACGTGCAGCAGGCCGTCGATGCCGCCGAGATCGATGAACGCGCCGTAATCGGTGATGTTCTTGACGAGACCGTCGATGATCTGGCCTTCGGCGAGACGCGCGACGATTTCGGTCCGCTGCTCGGCGCGGCTCTCCTCGAGAACCGAACGACGCGAAACGACGATGTTGCCGCGACGGCGATCCATCTTCAGGATCTGGAACGGCTGCTGCTGATGCATCAAAGGCCCGATGTCGCGCACCGGGCGGATGTCGACTTGGCTGCCCGGCAGGAACGCCACGGCGCCATCGAGATCAACCGTGAAGCCGCCCTTGACCTTGTTGAAGATGACGCCGGTTACCTTCTCGCCCTTTTCATAAAGGCGCTCGAGACGCGTCCAGCTCTCTTCGCGACGTGCCTTATCACGCGACAGCACCGCTTCACCGAGCGCATTCTCTACGCGCTCAAGGTAGACTTCGACGGTGTCGCCGACTTTGAGATCGCTCGGCTTGCCGTTGAGGCCGAACTCCTTCATCGCCACACGGCCTTCCATCTTGAGGCCGACGTCGATGATCGCCATGTCTTTTTCGATGCCGACGATCTTGCCCTTCACGACAGACCCTTCGAACAGGTCGTCCTTGGCAAGGCTTTCAGCGAGAAGGGCGGCAAAATCTTCGCGCGAGGGATTGAGTTCTCTGGTAGCGACTTCGGCGGACATTAGATCTCCTAGGTTGATGACGGTCCGCCCGGCACAGTGGCCGGACGTGTTGCGTTCGATGGTTTAAACGCCATTTGTCCGACCCGCGCGAACGCGGTGCCGGTTTATTGGCGCTGATGTCTGTGAGTTTGATGTCGCCGTGATGGGCCGCAGCCCTACCAGTCAGAATTCGGGGGCCCCAATAGAGCGCCCAACTGGTTGATCTTCCTCTTGACCATCCGACGGCGACGTCGAATGGCGTGGATATAGCCAACCGCCCACCCGAAAGCAAGAGCCGGAAAGGCCCTAATCCCGCACTCGGGGGGGCTTTGGAGGCATCAGGTCGGTACACACCCCTTCGGCCACCTCGGCCGCCATGCCGACCGATTCCGACAGGGTAGGATGGGGATGGATAGTCTTGCCGATATCGACCGCGTCGGCGCCCATTTCGATCGCGAGGCAAATCTCCGAAATGAGATTGCCAGCCTCCGTTCCGACGATGGCCCCGCCGATGATCCGGCCGGTTTCGTCATCAAATAGGAGCTTTGTGAAGCCTTCATCGCGGCCGTTGGCGATGGCCCGGCCGGAAGCCGCCCACGGAAACACCGCCTTTTTGTAAGCAACACCGCGCGCCTTCGCCTCAGTCTCGGTAAGGCCTGCCCAGGCGATTTCAGGGTCCGTATAGGCGACAGAGGGGATCTGCCGTGCGTCAAAGAAACTTTTTTTACCCGCGGCATTCTCGGCCGCAACGTGGCCCTGATGGACCGCCTTATGCGCCAGCATCGGCTCGTCCGCGATGTCGCCAATAGCAAAGATGTGCGAAACGTTCGTCCGCATCGCTTTGTCGATTGAAATGAAGCCTCGATCCGAAACCGCAACCCCGGCATTGTCGGCACCGATCACTTTGCCATTGGGCTTCCGACCGACGGCGACGAGCACGAGACCGTAGCGCTGCGGCTCGGAGGGCGCGTTCTCGCCTTCGAAAGTCACGTGAACCCCGTCGGGCTTCGCCTCGGCTCCGACCACCTTGGTCTTCAGCATCACCTTATCGAAGCGCCGCGCATTGACCCTCTGCCACGCATTGACGAGATCGCGATCGGCGCCAGCCATTAAACCATCGAGCAGTTCGACGACGTCGACCCGCGCGCCAAGCGTGGAATAGACCGTCGCCATCTCGAGCCCGATGATTCCGCCACCGATGACGAGCATCCTGTCCGGCGCCTGCCGAAGTTCCAGCGCTCCCGTCGAATCAACGATGCGCGAATCCGACGGCATGAACGGCAGCGCCACGGCCTCAGAGCCCGCCGCAATGATCGCCGTCTTGAAGCGCACCGTCTCTTCGCGGCCGTCATCGAACGCGACCTTGAGATGATGAACGTCGACGAACGTGCCGGTACCACGCAGCGTCGCGACCTTACGAGCCTTGGCCATCGACGCGAGTCCGCCCGTCAACTTGCCGACAACGCCGTCTTTGAAAGCCGCGAGCTTTTTGAGATCGATCTTCGGCGCGGCAAACGTCACGCCATGCTTGCTCATCGCCGCTGCGGCATCGATGATAAAAGCCGCGTGCAGAAGTGCTTTCGACGGAATGCAGCCGACATTCAGGCACACACCACCAAGGGCAGGCCAGCGATCGACAAGGATCGTCTTCGCGCCGAGATCTGCGGCGCGGAAGGCCGCCGAATAACCGCCAGGCCCGGCACCAAGCACCAGCACGTCGCAGACATGTTGGGCATCGCCTGAAAATTCCGCCACGGGCCTGGCCGCGGTCGCTGGCGCGTCGGTTACCGGCCTCGGCGTCTCTCTTTCGCGCTCATCGTCGCCGCTGACCTCCAGCGTCAGCATCACGCTGCCTTCGCTCACCTTGTCGCCGACCTTGACGAGAACGTCGACGATGTTTCCGGCCTCCGGCGCCGGAACATCAAATGACGCCTTGTCGCTTTCGAGCGTAATAAGCGCGTCTTCAGGCGCGATCGTTCCGCCCGCCTTCACATGCACCTCGATAACGGGAACATCTTTGAAGTCGCCGATATCTGGAACGCGGATTTCTTTCTTACCCATGCGTGCGGCCTACAGAACCAACTGCC
>JBEVLH010000302.1:0-5689 GCA_040509255.1 Hyphomicrobium sp.
TGCTACTGGGACGCGTGGCTCGAAGCAGCGGGCATCGCCGGACGGGTTACGCCGTCGGGGCCGACGCTCAACGGCGATCTCGCGCTTGCGGCTGCCGAGGCCGGGCAGGGATTGGCGCTGGCAGACGAGATCCAGGCCGGCGACGCCCTCGCGGCCGGGACGCTCGTCCGGCCTTTCAATGTCGCCGCGTCGAGCAATGGGTATTACCTCGTCCGGCGCGCGGGCTCGAAGATGTCTGACGCCGCAGCAGCGTTCGAAGGCTGGCTCGTGACTGAGCTCAAGGCATTCGCGGATATGCTTGTGGCCGCGCAACCAAAGGTGCGTAAAGCAAAGACCGAGAAGCGAAAGAAAGCCCCGATCCGCGTGGCGCGTTCAGAGCGCGTGAATTCCTAGGGCGTCGCGGTCTTCGGCACGAAGCGCGTCAGGAAGCCGCCGATGACCTGGTGGCTCGTCAGCTTCGCGCCTGCCCAGCCGTCTCGCGGCGGCTCGCCCGACCACCAGCGCGAGAATTGCCGCCACATGTCGATCGGATACCAGGTGCCGTCGCGGCCGGTGAGAGGCCCCCAGTAGTCGGCCATCGTGAATTTGTACTCGATGAAAACCGAACCGGTGCGGAGACGAAGCTCGATGCCGAAGAGCGCCTGGCCGACGGGGCCTGTGTATTGATACTCGTATGTTCGCGAGGCGTCGTCCTTCTTGAAAATTTCCGAATGCGGAAACGACAAACCGGCGCCGGCGCCGAGGTATGGCGAGAAGATGCCGATCGACGGCAGGCGCACCAGACCGTTGAGCGTCAGCATGTTGTGGCCGTGCGTCCATTCAAGCTTCTTGAAATAGTCGCGGACCTTGCCCTTCGGCGGCACCGGCTTGCCGTCGACGGTGCCCTCCATGTCGAATTCCTGATCGTCGAACGGCGCGTGAACTTTCGAGTGCGTGAAATCGAGCATCGAGCCGAAGCGGCCGCCCTCGAACCAGCGCTGGATACGGACGCCGTAATAGAGCGGGTTCTCGAACGGCAGCGTGAACCAATCGATCTTCTTGATGGTGAGGTCGGTCGCACCAGGCTTCACGAAATGAAAATCGCTCGGATAGTGATAGGGCGCGCCGAGGTAGGCGCCGAAATCGGTTTCGCGGCCGGGGTGAAGCGCGGTCGAAACCGGTGGGATAGCGGATGCGGAGCGAATGTCGTCAGGCTCATTCGGCAACGCGGCCGCGACGACGAGCAGTCCCATGGTGGCGACCGCAGCGGCGATTTCGAGGGCGCGACCAAGTCCCGTCGGCCGCGGCCAAGGTGACGACCACAACGGCGCAAGGAGACGTTGGCGTGCGAACATTCGATTTTCCCCCGTTTGCCGCGTTCACCGCGGACTTCGTAGCGCCCCGGGTGTTTATGCGCCACCGCCCGGCGCTTGCAAGGCATCGAGCATTTTGTTGACTGCGGCAATCTGCGGCGCGTCGCGCGTCAGATAGTGCGGGCCGGTATAACCCCACCAATCCCAACAGCCTTGCGGGTTGATCGGGGAATCCGCGACCTGTGGAAAAAGCACGACGATGCGGTTGGTATCGGCCCAGCGGGCGTAACCGGATTCCTTTATGAAGGTATCGCCGACCGCCTCGCGATTCTGGGCGCAGCCGTGAAACGCGATGTGGACGCGGCAGCCCGGCGTTTCCGTGCACGACTTCGGGACGTAGACGACGCCCGTCTCGGCGAGTTCGGCGTTGTCGTCGCGGCTGACGAACGGGCGCTGATCGAAGTCGATGAAATTTCCTGAGAGCGTCGCGGCGCGCGGCTGCAGGTCGCCATAGATGTGCTTCAGCAGTGCGCCGGCCTGATCGTAATGGCAATTGACGACATAAGGGTCGCCCGAGACGCCGCACGCGCTGCCTTCGTCGTCGGTCACGAAGGCATGGCCGGCTGGAACGTCAGACACCAGCGCGATGTTGGCGTCCGGCACGCCGAGCTTTTTATAGAACTCGGCGGCGTGCTTGACGATCGAGGGGGCGACCGTGTGATCGGCGGTGCCCGTGAAGAGGTAGACGCGGTCGCGATCGACGTCGGCGATCGGGTCGATCTCACCCTTGCGGGCGCGATCCTCGGCTTTCTTCGCGAGGTCCTCTGGATCGGAGACGCCCCAGGCGCCGAGCAGGTCGAGCATGCAGCCATTGACGGCCTTGCTGAGATTGAGGATCGCGGTGCCCGTCCCCGGCATGGTGTCGGCGAAGATGCTTTCCGAGCAGCCGTAGGGGCCGCCCGCGATGATCGCCGCGCCGACGACGCGCTTGGCGTGCGCCATCTGGAACTGTCCGGCCATATAGGCGCCCGACGAGATGCCCGAAACGGACGTTTCGTCGACCTTGGCGCCGAGGGCGGGGAGCGTCCGCGTCGCCGTGGTCTTTGGGTCGCTGCCGTTGCAGCCGGCGACAAATGCGGCGGCAACGAACGCTAGCGTCAGCGCGAGGTTCCGGACGTGAGAGCGACTGCTCATGGGTCGATGGTGTTCCAAATGTGAGAGGCCGGGCGAGAGCGGTGTCGACGGGCACTAAGACAGACTTCGTGGCCCAAATGGGCCGGCGACTTGTCACTCTGCACCATCGGCGGATGGCTTCCAACGCGCGTTTCTGGAAATGCTCGCGCGGCTACGCGAAGGGCGCGTTTTGGGCGTTCCGCGCAATACTTGGTCGTTCTTCCGGAGAAAGAGGGGCGATGGCTGGCGCAGAACTGCAGCCATGCTCATCGCGCGAGCCAAGAATTAACTGGATCCCGGCCTGCGCCGGGATGACGTTTGTAGGAGTGGCGGCTCGCCCGGGATGACGACGGTGGGTTGCCCGCCCACACATGTCATCCCCGGCTTCATGCCGAGGGACCCATTCTTCCGCTCCGCTGCTGCCGATGGATCCTCGGGACGAGCCCGAGAATGACATTGGACGGGCGTAGCTCTCACCGCACGCGGATGGAGGCCCGGTCGGTGCGGCCGTTGGCGTCGATGACGGTGAGCTTGGCGAAGCCTGCTTCCGTCGGCTGCCACGTCGCTTCGCGCGCGTGGGCGTCGGACGGGAGCGGCTTGCCGTCGATGAGCCACGTTAGCGGCAGCGCGCCGCCATCGGCCTTCAGGATCAGCGGGTCGCCGTCGAGATCGGACTCGGCGATTTCCGATTGGTCCGGCGGGAACGAGATCAGCACCGGCGGCTCGAGAAATTTCCCGGTTGCCGGATCGTCGCCGGGATCGCGCCAGCGCTTCAACGGCGCGGGCAGCTCGGCGTTGGTCGCGCGGATGACGTTGGCGGGCGCGCCCTGCAGCGGCGTGCGAGGACCGGGCAGACGCTCGAACGCATCGAACAGCATCGGCGCGGCGGCGCTGCGACCGACCAGACCCGGGATGCTCGAATTGTCGGGGCGGCCGACCCACGCCGCGACGACATACTTGCCGTCGTAGCCGATGGCCCAGGCGTCGCGATAGCCGTACGACGTGCCGGTCTTGTAGGCGAAGCGTCCGCCTTTGGCGTTAAGCGGGGGCGGTGCGTCTTTCAGGACATCGGTGACGTACCAGGCGGCGAGCGGCGACATCAGCCGGTGGGCGTTGACGAGCGGCTTCAGGTGCGTCGCCGCCCAGACCTTGCCGCGCTCGTTCCAGCGATGGGTCAGCATGATGCTGTCGCCGCCGCGCGCGAGTGAAGCGTAAAGCTGGGTCATCTCTTCGAGCGTCAGGCCGGTGCCGCCGAGCGCCATCGCGAGTGTGGGTTCGGACTTGTCGGGGAAGCGGGCTTCGACGCCCGCGCGGCGGAAGCGGCCGACGAGTTTGCCCGGTCCGACGCGTGCGAGCACGCGAACAGCGGGGACGTTGAACGATTGCTCGAGCGCTTCGCGGATCGACACCGTGCCGTGATAGCCTTCGTCGAAGTTTTTCGGCGCGTAGGTTCCGAAGCGGACGGGCCGGTCTTCGATCAATGTTTCCGGATGCGCGAGTCCGGCTTCGAATGCGAGGCCGTAGATAAACGGTTTCAGCGTCGAGCCCGGCGAGCGGACGGCGGTCGCCATGTCGACGGCGCCGTGGCGTTCCTTGTCCATGTAATCGGCGGACCCGACTTCGGCCAGGATTTCGCCGGTCTGATGATTGGCGACGACGATGGCGGTCGAGACGCTATCACCGATCATGCGGGCGTGATCCTGCGCGAGCTTTTCGAGGCTCGCCTGCAGATTGCGATCGAGCGTCAGCTTGATGACGCTGTCGGTGGGACGGGCCGCGACCTCGGTTTCGGAGAGATGCGGCGCGAGCATCGGGAATGCGGCGCGGACGGGAGGGATACGCTCGGCTTTGGCGCGCTCGGCTTCGGCGGCGGTGATGACTTTGGCTGCGACGGCGCGGTTCAGCACGCGATTGCGGGCGCGGAGGGCAGCGTTCGGATTGCGATCGAGGCGACGGACTTCCGGCGATTGCGGCAGCGCGACGAGCAGCGCACATTCGCCGAGCGACAAGTGGCGCGGCTCCTTGCCGAAATATGCGAGCGAGGCGGCGCGCACCCCTTCAAGGTTGCCTCCGAACGGCGCGAGGCGAAGATAAAGCTTCAGGATTTCCGTTTTCGACAACGCGCGTTCGAGTTCGATGGCGCGGGCCATCTGACGGAGCTTGCCGCCTGCCGTGCGTTCGTGGCGGCCGTCGAGGAGGCGTGCGACCTGCATGGTCAGCGTCGAGCCGCCGGAGACGATGCGGCCGTGGCGCGCGAGTTGAGCCACCGCGCGGGCGATGGCTTTGGCATCGACGCCGTGATGCGAATAGAAGCGCTTGTCCTCGAAGGCGAAGAGCATTTTGAGGTAATGCGGATCGACGTCTTTCGGGTCGAGCGGCAGACGCCACATGCCGTCCGAGGTCGTGAAGGCGCGAAGCAGGCGATCGTCGCGGTCGACAACGGTGGTCGAGACGGCTTGCGCATTTTGAAGCGGGAGAGGTCCGGCGTCGGCGAAGGCTTTGACGTAGAGGCCATAGGTGCCGCCGGTGATGATCAGCAGCACAATTGTCGCTGCCATCGCGACGCGACGGAATCGCTTTTGTCTTCGGGGAGAAGCCGACCGAAGGTCTGATGAGGGAGCCGTGGGGGCAGAGCTGTTCGCGCCCTCACCCTCGTGTTCCCGCTCGCCCTGCCCCTCTCCCCGAGGGGAGAGGGGAATCTTCAGTTTTTTCGCGAGAGACCCCAGCCGCACGTCGCATTACTCCTTGGTCGAAACGGCGAGCGTGCCGGCGGCGGAGCGGGCGTAGCGCTCGGGCCGGTACATGTCTTCGACCGTTGCAGCCGGATGAACGAACGTGCCAGGCGTCACCGCGCGGACGATGTAGGCGAGCGTCGCCGTCACCGCGACGGGCTTCGGCTGCGTCGTGCCATCGGGAAGCACGACGGCGCTGCCGGTTCCGTCTTCCGGCGAGCCGCTGTTCTCCGCATCCGACGACGACGTCTGGACATTGGCGAAGTTGAACGCCGCCACGAAGCGATCGTCGCGGAACTCGGTGTGTTCGGGCTCGGCCGTCGACTTCAGCCACGAGAGGCCCGCGATCGAGCCGCTATCGACGAGGTGCGGGTTCTCGATCTCGAAGCCGGCAGGCAGGCGATCGACGACCATGACGCGGCCGGCGGGGTCGTCCGACGTCACCTTCACGGTCAAGACGAAGCGGTCGTTCTGTTTTACCTTGGCGGTTCC
>JBEVLH010000303.1:0-19546 GCA_040509255.1 Hyphomicrobium sp.
CGCATCGACGCAATTTATGCCGTCGCCAAACAAGTGGGGATGACTCGCCCGCAATTTGACGCGTGCCTGCAGAATCAAGACATGATTGCCAAGTTGAAGTGGATCAAGGATCGTGGGCGCAAGCTTGGCATCATCGGGACGCCGAACTTCTTCATCGGCACAAAGCTCATCAAGAAAGAGCTGACGATTGCCGAGATCGCCGATTATGTCGAGCAGGCCAACCGAGACCGCGGCACGCCGACGGCGGCCGCCAGTCCCTGACGCGGACCTTCTCAACCCGGTCCTGAGCCATGACGACACGGCATCGAGGACCGACACGACAGCATGAAAATTACCCGGCTCAGACTTCTCGGATTCAAGTCGTTCGTCGACGCGACCGAGCTCGTGATCGAGCCCGGCCTGACAGGCGTCGTCGGACCCAACGGTTGCGGCAAGTCGAACCTCCTCGAAGCGCTTCGCTGGGTGATGGGCGAAAGCTCGCATAAATCCATGCGGGCCGCGGCCATGGACGATGTCATCTTTTCGGGTAGCGGGGGACGGCCGGAACGCTCGAGCGCCGAAGTTTCGATGTTCCTCGACAACAGCGCCCGCAAGGCGCCGTCGGAATTCAACGATGGCGACGTCATCGAGATCACGCGGCGGATCGAGCGCGAAGCCGGCTCCGCCTATCGCATCAACGGTCGCGACGTGCGCGCTCGCGACGTGAAGGTTTTGTTCGAAGACGCGGCGACCGGATCGCGCTCGCCGGCGCTCGTTCGCCAAGGGCAGATCGGCGAACTCGTCAACGCCAAGCCGGAGCAGCGACGGCGCATTCTCGAAGACGCGGCGGGCATCGCGGGATTGCACACGCGCCGGCATGAAGCCGAACTCAAGCTTAGGGCGGCCGAAGCGAACATCGAACGTGTGAGCGACGTTGTCGGGCAACTCCAATCACAAACCGAGTCGCTCAAGCGGCAGGCACGGCAGGCACGGCGCTATAAGGAGCTTTCGACCGAGATCCGCCAGCAGGAGGCGCTTGCACTTCATTTGACATGGCAGGACGCGCAGCACAGCGTCGAGCAGGAAGAAGCGCACCTCACCGATACGATGATGAGGCTCGGCGCGGCGACTGAAGCCGAGACCAAGGCCTTCAACGAAGAACTTCGACTGGGCGAGACATTGCCTCCGCTTCGGGAAGCCGAGGCCGTCAAGGCGGCAGCGCTCGCGCGTTTCAAGATCGAACAGGACAATCTCGAGCGGGAGGCTGCGCGGGCGGCCGAACGCGCTCGCGAGCTCGAGGGCCGGGCAAAGCAGCTCGATACCGATCTGGCGCGCGAAACGGGTTTCATTCACGAAGCCAAAGAAACCCTGGTCCACCTCGAAGCCGATCTCGCCGCCATTCAGGAGGCCGACCATAAGGCCGTCGACGAGGAGGCCGCGGAGAAAGTTCGATACGAGACGGCGGAAGCGCGGAGGGTCGAAACGGATGCGCATTTCGCGGATATCACGCATCGTGCCGCGGAAGCGCGCGCAAAGCTCAGAAGTCTTGAAGCAGCTTTAGCCGAAAGAAAAGATCTGGTCGCGAAAATCTCGCGTCAAATCGCGGCATTCGATACGCAGATCGCGGATCTCAATGCCAACGCGCCGGACAGCGAGCAGCTGTCGGATATGGCGCAGCGCGGGCAAGCGCTGGCGCAAGAGATCAGCAAAATTGAAGTCGAGGCGCTGACCGCCGAGGAGACCGTCAAGTCGTCTCAGGCCGAAGCAAAGGCCCGGCGCGAGGACGCCCAGCGTGTTCGACTCGCGGCGAACGCGTTTTCGACGGAACGCGAAACGATCGCGAAACTTCTCGCGCGTGGTGACGAAGACGCCTATCCGCCGGCCGTCGATCAGATTCGGGTTTCGCCGGGATATGAGGCCGCACTCGGCGCGGCGCTCGGAGATGATCTCGAAGCGCCGCTGTCGCCGGAGGCGAGCGTGCATTGGCGTCGCCTCGATCTTCCGGCGGAAGATCACGCGCTGCCGGCCGATGCCGAACCGCTCGTCATGCATGTCGAGGCTCCGCAGGAGCTGACGCGCCGGCTTCGCCAGATCGGGGTCGTCCAGCGTATGGATGGCGCGCGGCTGCAACCGCATCTGAAACCCGGGCAACGCCTGGTATCGCCCGAAGGCGATCTCTGGCGGTGGGACGGATTCGTCGCCGGCGCTCACGGCGTGACACCTGCGGCTCAGCGCCTGGCGCACAAGAACCGCCTGGCTGACCTCGACAGAAGCGCACAGGCCGTTCTCAACGAAGCCAAGGACACCATCGACGCCGAACGCGCGGCGGCTTCAGCCGCGCAGCAGGCCGAGGCGGAAGAGCGACGGTTGCGCCAACTTTGGCGCGAAAAGCAGAATGAACTGGCGCAAGTCCGCCAGAAGCTGACGGGGCTCGAAAAGCTGCAGCGCGAAAGCGAGACGCGGCTTGCAGCCGCCACGGCCCAGCGCGCCCGCGCCGATGAAGAGCTGACGACCGCACAGGCCCGTCACGTCGAAATCGAAGCGCACATCGTGACGATCAGCCAGGGTGAGGATCTTGAACCCCTGTTGAAATCAGCGCAGGCCGAAGCCGAAATCGCGCGCCGTGACGTTGCGGAGTCGCGCGTTCGCCTCGGCAGCCTCGAGCGAGACAAGCAGATCCGTGTCGAGCGCATCCGGCATGCCAACGCGGAAATTGCGCGGTGGAAGGGCCGCCGTGCTAGCGCGGAAGCCCAGGTCGAGAGCCTCCGCGCGCGTCTGAAAGAAGCTCGCGACGAAATCGCCGCAGCGGCGGATCTTCCCGCCAAAATCGCTGCCCACCGCGAAACTCTGCTTTCGGAGTTATCACGGGCGGACGCTGAACGCCGCGCCGCCGCCGATACGTTGGCAACTGCCGAGGCCGCCGTCAAAACCGCTACCGAAACGCTCCGAACCATTCAGGTTCAAGTGTCGGCCGCGCGCGAGGCCAATGCGCGGATCGAGACGCGGCTGGAGAATGCCCGGCAGAAGCGCCAGGATGCGGCGCGGCACATCCGCGAGACATTCGAAGTGGCGCCCGAAGACTGCTTCGCGCTCGCGGGGCTTCCCGAAGCTTCAGCCATTCCAGTCCTTATCGATGTTGAGCGGCACCTCGCGAAGCTCAAAGCCGATCGTGAGCGTTTGGGTGGCGTCAACCTACAGGCCGACGATGATCTTGCCGACGTTTCCAAGCAGCTTGAAAGCCTGACAGCGGAACGGGATGACCTGGAGCAAGGAATCGCGAAGCTTCGTCAGGCGATCCAGCAGCTCAACCGCGAAGGCAAGTCTCGGCTCGACGAGGCATTCAAGACAGTCAACGGCCACTTCGAGCGCTTGTTCACGCATTTGTTCGGCGGCGGTGAAGCCCGGCTGGAAATGATCGAGAGTCCGGAGGATCCGCTTGAAGGCGGGCTTGAGATCATCGCGAAGCCGCCAGGCAAGAAGCCGGCAACGCTGTCGCTGCTATCGGGCGGCGAACAGACCCTGACAGCGCTGTCACTCATCTTTGCGGTGTTCCTCACCAATCCTTCGCCGATCTGCGTGCTGGACGAGGTGGACGCGCCGCTCGACGATGCCAACGTCGATCGCTTCTGCCGCTTGATGGAGCATATGGCAGCGGATACCGCGACGCGGTTCCTGGTTATCACCCATCATCCGATGACCATGGCACGCATGAACCGACTGTTCGGCGTCACCATGGCGGAGAAGGGCGTGTCGCAGCTCGTGTCGGTCGATCTTCAAACGGCGCAGAGCTTCCGGGAAGCGAGTTAACGGCCTACATTAGCCCGTTTTATTGAAAGTTCGAGCGGTAACGCGCTCGTGCTGGAACCTGTCACAAATGGAGGGCGTTCCGTTCCATCAGGAAAAGGAGCGCCCAATGCAGCCACAACAAGATCCGCGATTGCGTCGCGATACTATGGAACCGACGGACGCGCGCCAGGGCAACCGGAAGAAGGGGAATTTTCGGGTATTGCTGACCTCGATGGCACTCGCCGTCGCTGTCGGCGTCGTTCTGGTTGCGGGTTTCTGGCATGAAACGCCGCCCGCCGTCGACGCATCGTCGGGTGGTAATCCGAGCCAAAATACGGGCCAGTCGCCTACGACAGCACCGGCCACCCCAACGACACCGGAGTCCGCGCCTGCGCCGCAGCGCCCAGCGAACCCCTAACAGTACTCAAAAATCGAACCAGTCACCCTGGCTCCCCGCTAATATCGGGGGGCCAATTTTATTTTGCGCCGCACTGAAAGTAGTTCAGAAAGGCCTGCGCGGTTTAGCCGTACCCTCCACTGGATATTGCGTTATGCCCACTTCCTTGACACCCCCCTACCCCCTAACTATGGTCCGCGCCGTCGATCTCCCCGAGCGGCCGGTTTTCCGCATTTTCTGGATGGTTTGAACCATGTCAGCCGATGGCAAGGGTCAGCGTCCGGAAGACGGGAGAATTAGTCCCGAAGACCGCGAAGCCATTCGGCAGCGGTCGGCGGAACTCGGCCATAAGCTCGATGCGCTCAAATCGCAGAAGGCGAGGGTCGATCGATCGACAGTCGGCGGAGGACCACAAGATCAATCCGCTTACGGAGCCGCATTCAAGTTCGCGGCGGAGCTCATTGTCGGGGTTGCCGTCGGTGGTGGGCTTGGCTGGTTTCTTGACAGGCAGCTTGGCACGGCGCCGTGGCTCATGGTCGTTCTGGTGATCATGGGTTTTGCGGCAGGTCTTTTAAACGTTGTCCGCGCCGCTCAAGAGGCGCAGGCAAAGAACGAACCGCTACAAAAAGCGGCGCCGTCAGTAAAAGCTGACGACGAAGAATGAAAACCTAGGGGGTAGGCCTTGGCCGCTGAGGGCGCCGGACATCACGGTCCGATGGAGCAGTTCGAGATCAGGAAGATCTTCGATCTCGATCTTTTCGGTCACGACATTTCGTTCACGAACTCATCGCTTATGATGGTCGTGGCGCTCATCCTGATTTCGGCCTTCATGATTTTCGCGATGAGCGGCCGGTCGCTCGTGCCCTCGCGCATTCAGTCGATGGCCGAGATCGTGTACGAATACATCGCCGGGATGGTGAAAGAGAACCTCGGCGAAGAGGGCATGAAGTTCTTCCCGTGGGTGTTCTCGATCTTCATTTTCATTCTCGTATTGAACATCGTCGGGCTCATTCCCGGCAACTTCACGGTTACAAGCCATATCATCGTGACGTTCGCGCTCGCCGCCATGGTGTGGCTCGTCGCGACGTTTATTGGCTTTTGGAAGCACGGCTTCGGTTATCTCAAGCTGTTTGTGCCGACGGGCGTTCCGATCTGGCTCATGCCGGTCATCATCCCGATCGAGCTGATCTCGTATTTCATCCGCCCCATCAGTCATTCAGTTCGTCTGTTCGCCAACATGATGGCGGGGCACACGATGCTCGAAGTGTTCGCGGGCTTTGCGGTGATGCTGCCCCTGTGGGGCAAGATTGCTCCCGTCGGCTTCATGGTCGCGTTCACAGGCCTCGAGCTGCTCGTGGCCTTTCTGCAGGCACTCATCTTCACCGTGCTGACCTGCATCTACCTCAACGATGCCGTCAACATGCATCACTGATCACGTCCTGATAAGGACGGTGAATTCCAACGCAAAAAGCGAATTGAAAGGGAGACTTTGAAATGGAACTCGCAGCAGCAAAGATGATCGGTGCGGGCCTCGCCTGCTCGGCTCTGATCGGCGCCGGCGTCGGCATCGGCAATATCTTCGGCAACTACCTCTCGGGTGCGATGCGCAATCCGTCGGCTGCGCCGGGACAGTTCACCAACCTCCTCATCGGCTTCGCGCTTGCCGAAGCGACGGGCCTTTTCGGACTTCTGATCGCGCTCATCATTCTCTACGGTTGAGACTGGGCCGAAAGCCTGAAGCACGCCAATTAACCGGAGGCCATGATGTTTGCCGGCATGTCCATGCTGCTTGCGGTCGCTGCCGAGGCGGCCGAGAAAGTCGCGGAATCGGGTGACTTGCCGACTGAATCCGTCGGCTTGCCGCAGCTCAATCCGCATCACTTCACGCCGCAGCTATTTTGGCTCGCGTTGACGTTCGGCGCGTTGTTGTTCGTCATGTCGAAGATCGCACTGCCGCGGGTCGCCGACGTGATCGAAGAACGCCGCGACCGGATTAGGCGCGACCTTGATGCCGCTTCGCGTCTCAAGGACGAAACCGATAAGGCGCTCGCCGATTACGAGAAGGCTTTGGCGGACGCCCGCGCCAATGCGTCCGGCATCGCCAAGGAAACGCGCGAGAAGCTGGCAGCTGAGACGGACGTTGAGCGTCATCGCGTTGACGACCAGATCGCCGGCAAACTCCGGGACGCGGATACCCGCATCGCCGCGACCAAATCGAGAGCCGTTTCAGCCATCGGCGACATCGCGACGGAAACGGCCCGCGCCGTGGTCGAGAGGCTTATCGGACAGGACGTCAGCGCAGACGACGTCAAGAAGGTCTTGCGTCCGGTGGCGGGCGAGTGAGGATTTAAGAAATGTTTCTCTTCAACCCCGATGATCCGCTGTTTTGGGTTGTGATCGCCTTCGTGGCGTTCCTCGCGCTGCTCATCTACTATCGTGTTCCGGCGGCGGTGACGAAGGCGCTCGACGATCGCGCCGATGGCATCCGCAAGGAATTGGACGAAGCGCGTCGGCTTCGCGAAGAGGCGCAGGCCCTGCTTTCGGACTATCAGCGCAAAGCGCGCGAGGCCGAAAAGGAAGCGCAATCGATCATCGAGCAGGCAAAGCGCGAAGCGGAAGCCTTGGCCTCCGAATCGCGGAAGGCGCTTACCGAGAGCCTCGATCGGCGTTCGAAAATTGCGGAAGAGAAAATTGCGCGGGCCGAGGCACAGGCATTGGGCGAGGTTCGCTCGACCGCCGTCGAGACGGCACTGGCGGCGGCGCAGGAGATCCTCAAGTCGCGTGCAGGCGGATCAACTGGTGAATCACTCGTTTCGCAGTCGATCAGCGATTTGCGCGGCAAGCTCAACTGAGCGACGTCGTTCAACCAGATCATTCGAAAGGCCGGGCTCGCGCCCGGCTTTTTTATTGCGCGCTTGAATCAGAATGATCCTCGATGCGGAGGAGGACGCCGCTCAGCCCGAGCTTGGAGCGCGACTATCGAAGCCCACGATCAGCTGATATTCGCCGGCGCGCGCGCCTTCGGCGATCGGGAACGTGACGGTGCGGACGGTTGAGAAATAACTGATCGGCTTGTCGAGCCCGACGTTGACGTCCAGCTTCACGCTGTCGCTCGCGACCCGCGAGCGCTTGCCATCGTTGACGGCGACTGTGATCGGCAGTGTCACGCTGCCTGGCTGGCCTTTCGGACCCAGCAGCACGCGGCCGGAGAAGCCGTATTTGACGGTAACGCGGCCAGGTTCAACCTGACACTCTCGCGCCGTTTTGGTGATCTCACCACGCTGGGCGACCGCGAGCGCATCACCGACATGCCCGACCTCGTAGAATGTGATGTAGTTGTCGTGCGGCGCGATCACGAGGCGCGGGCACCCGGCGTCGACATCGCCAACGAAGGTGCTTCCCGTCGGGCTTGGGTCACTGGATTTGGCGGCGTCGAGCAATTGCGTCTCAGAGACGGACGAGACTTGGGTATTGTCGGACGAGCCGCCGAACACGCCACCGCCGAGCCCAGACGTCAACGAGGACATGCCGCAGCCACCAAGAGCCGCGAGAGGAAATGAAAGCGACGCGGCAGCCGTGATTCGGACTATCTGGACCCAGCCGAGAGGCTGCGACGTCACATTCCTGCGACCGGGAGGGCGATAAACCGAATGGTGCAACAGTGTCCCCCGTTCGGCCCCCCGGCCCCTTGTATTGTCAGAAAACCACCGTAGCATCCGATGCACACGGCCCCCAAATGCATTTTCTTGCATGCCGAACGAATATAGAGGACGTCTTTCTTCCATGTCCGGCCTTAACCAAAGCGAAGCGACCGTGCAAAAGCCGCCCCTCAAGATCCTGCTTGCTGCGCCGCGCGGTTTCTGTGCCGGCGTCGATCGCGCAATCCAAATCGTAGAACAGGCTTTGACCAAATTCGGTGCCCCCGTCTACGTCCGTCATGAAATCGTGCACAATCGTTATGTTGTTGATTCCCTGAGGGCGAAAGGCGCCATTTTTGTGAAGGAGCTGGATGAGATTCCAGATACCGATCAACCCGTGATTTTTTCGGCACACGGGGTGAGCAAGGCCATCCCCGCGGCGGCTCGCACTCGCAATATGTTCGTCGTCGACGCCACCTGTCCACTGGTGTCCAAGGTTCACATGGAAACGGCACGGCATTTCGAGCAGGAGCGAGAGATCATCCTCGTCGGCCACGCCGGCCATCCTGAGGTTGTCGGCACGCTCGGGCAGCTTCCCGAGGGCGCGATCGCGCTGGTCGAATCGGTCGAGGATGCGAGGGCGTTCATTCCGAGGGACGCTTCGAAACTGGCGTATGTCACGCAGACGACGCTGTCGCTGGACGACACGGCCGAAATCGTCGCCACGCTGAAAGAGAGATTTCCGAACATCGGCGGCCCTGTCAAAGAAGACATTTGCTACGCCACGACCAATCGCCAGAACGCCGTCAAGGCGCTCGCGCCCCGGATCGACGGGCTGCTCGTCGTCGGCGGGCCTAAGAGCTCCAATTCGTTGCGCCTCGTCGAGGTCGCGGCGCGTGCAGGCTGCCGGTTCTCGTTCCTTGTCGAGCGGGCGGCGGACATCCCGTGGCATGAGATCGATGGCGCCGAAACGATAGGCATCACGGCCGGCGCTTCGGCGCCGGAAGTTATCGTCGAGGAAGTGGTCGAAGCGTTTCGCAGCCGCTATGATATTACCATCGACGTCGTCACGACGCTCGAGGAGCGTGTGGTTTTCAACGTGCCGCGTGAGGTTCGGGTCGCGCGCGCTCCGGCCGAGCAGCACTAGCTCCATTCGGCGCGCGGGAACATGGCGGTCTATACAGAAGTCAGCGACGATGAACTTGCGCGCTTCATTGCGCGCTACGGCATTGGAAGTCTGCTGTCATTCAAAGGCATCGCCGAGGGCGTCGAGAACACCAACTATCTGGCGCATACGACCGGCGGCACATTCATCCTGACGATCTATGAAAAGCGTGTCGATGTCGCCGATCTGCCGTTCTTCCTCGGGTTGATGGAATATCTGTCGGCGCGTGGCGTAACTTGTCCGCTGCCGGTACGCGATACGAACGGCAATGTTCTCAACGAGCTTGCGGGGCGGCAGGCGGCGATCATCACCTTCCTCGAAGGTGTATGGCCGAAACGGCCGAAGGTTGCTCACTGCCGCGAGTTGGGGAAAGCCTTGGCGCAGATGCATATCGCGGGCGATGGCTTTGCCCTGAAGCGCGCCAACGCGCTCGGCGTGCACGGATGGCGGCCTCTATTCGACAAGTTTTCCGCTCGTGCCGAAGATATTTGCCCGGGTCTCTACGAGTTGATCGCAACCGAACTCGGCTTTCTTGAGCGGGCTTGGCCCACGGACCTGCCGCAAGGCGTCATTCATGCCGATCTCTTTCCCGACAATGTGTTCTTCATCGACGATAAGCTCTCGGGCCTGATCGACTTCTATTTTGCGTGCAACGACGCGCTCGCCTACGACATCGCGGTGTGCCTCAATGCGTGGTGCTTCAACAGCGATTCCGGGTTTGAGCCATCTAAGGGCGAAGCACTGCTTTCCGGCTACAACAGCGTGCGGCCGCTGGGAGAACGCGAGCGACAGGCGATGCCGACGTTGACGCGCGGGGCCGCGATGCGATTCCTGCTGACGCGCAGCTATGACTGGCTCAACACTCCGAAGGACGCGCTCGTTGCCCGTAAGGACCCGACCGACTACATACGGCGGCTCAAATTTCACCAAGCGGTTCGCAGCATCGCCGATTACGCCAAGCAGCTGACGTCATGACCGGCGAGCGTCCGAAAGTCGAAATCTATAGCGACGGGGCATGCTCGGGAAATCCCGGGCCTGGCGGCTGGGGCGCTATTCTGATTTCCGGCAATCACCGGAAAGAGATCAACGGCGGTGAGCAACTGACGACCAACAATCGTATGGAGCTCAAGGGTGCAATTTCGGCGCTCGAGGCGCTCAAAAAGAAGAGCGACGTCGATCTCTATACAGATAGCAATTACGTGAGAAACGGCATCATGTCGTGGATCCACGGATGGAAGAAGAACGGCTGGAAAACCGCGGATAAAAAGCCGGTCAAGAACGCCGAGCTTTGGCAGGAACTCGACGCGCTGCGCGCCAAGCATCATGTTACATGGCACTGGCTCAAGGGCCATGCCGGGCACCCGGAAAACGAACGCGCCGACGAACTTGCGCGCATTGCGATGGCACCGTTCAAACGCGGCGCCAAAGCCGGTGTGCCAGTCGACGATCTAGAGTGAGCGGTCGATCATCGAGCAGAGCGTCGCGGCGCTCGACTTCTCTGCGATCGGTGGGCTGTCCTCAACGTTCAAGACCTTCACGACGCCGTCGTCGACGAGCATGGCGTAGCGCTTCGACCTGAGGCCAAGTCCGAAGTTCGACAGATCGATATCTAGGCCGATTGCCTTGGCGAAATCCCCGGAGCCGTCCGCGAGCATTTCGATCTTGCCGGTGGCGCCGGTGTCCTTCGCCCAATTCGTCAAGACGAAGATGTCATTCACGGCCGTGCAGGCGATGGCGTCGATGCCCTTGGCCTTCAGCTCATCGACGCGCTCGACGAAACCCGGCATATGGCTTTTGCTGCATGTCGGCGTGTAGGCGCCAGGCACGGCGAACATCGCGACTTTCTTGCCGGCGAAAACTTCGCTCACGGTCTTCGCGGTCGGGCCATCGGCGCCCATGACGGTGAATTTGGCGTCCGGCAGATGATCTCCGACTTTGATCGTCATGGGGTGTCCTTTGGATTTCGAGCCTTCGCGACTGCTGTTCTATGTAACAATGCGCAGGGGCTACTCAAGAGTGATCGTGGCTTCCGACTGGCCCCTGCCGTCTATCAATGTGACCGTCAGGGGTTTGCCTTTGAGATCCTTGATGTTGACGCCGTCGGTCAAGTCGACCTCGAAGACGGCTTTGCCGTCGCTATCAGGCGCGCGTTTCGGCAGCGGGACGTAAACGCCACCTGGCGCTTCGACGAAGGCATCGGCCGTCGCCGGCGATGCGGTTGCTACGTCCAATACGAGCTTCGGCTTTCCCGTCGATTGATCGAGACGCCACGATGAAAGAGACGGATCGAGACCGGCTCGCGGGTGCTTGCTTGGGACCCGGGCGAGGATGTCCGTCAGTTCGCTCGAGTTTCCGACATCTGGCGGAATGACGAGTAGCAACTCCGCTTCTGCCGGAATGCAGATATCCTTGCAGACACCGTAGTCGACCTTAGCATGAAGGGTAACGGGTTTGCTCGCATCCTTCGGCTCGATCAGGACGGGGAACAACACGGCGTCCTTGTAGCCGACGACATCGCCCGCCTTGTCGTGAATACGATGCGGCGCCGGATAAAGCACGGTCGCCGACGCGAGGTTGTCAGAACCCGCCCAATCGAAATCGGGCGGCACGCCACCAGCGTCGCCCGGCGAGCGCCAATACGTTTTCCAGCCGCCGGGCATTGACACATCAAGGCCGGCATAAAGAGCCGTCTCGCCGTTGCGCGGCGCGTGCCCAGCAATAAGCCGAGCCCTGTTGTTGAAGCCTTGATACCAATCCGACGCGACGGTGGCGGCATCGCTCCAAGCCGTCGCGGTGCTCAACGCCAGAAACGCCAACGCCCATCTGATCACGCTTGATGCCTTTCATGCTCAATTCGTGCCGGTCGCACCCTTGTGGCGGGGCGAGGCCAAATCCCTTTTGCCATAATATGCGATCGAGCGGCCTCTCGTTACAGGCGCATCCTATTGCTGTCTTTAGGTATCTTCACGCGGCGGCTGGATGGGGTTAGTCTTGTCGCATGAAGGGTAGCCGACAGGCGGGCCGCGCGGACGGCTCGGAGATCAAGCTCGAAGGACAACTGCTCATCGCGATGCCGTCGATGACGGACAGGCGGTTTCAGAGGTCGGTCATTTACCTGTGTGCACATTCTCCCGAAGGCGCCATGGGGCTGATCATCAATCAGCGCGCCAACCACATCACGGGGCCCGACTTGCTTGAGCGGCTGGGAATTTCGGCCCGAAATCCCGACGACGAGATCACAGCCGAGGTTCTTTCGCTGTCGATCCAGGTCGGTGGACCGGTCGAAACGGGCCGCGGGTTCGTATTGCATAGCTCCGATTATTTTACCGAAGACTCGACGCTCGCCATCGAACAGGGCGTCTGCCTGACCGCAACAATCGACATTCTGAAGGCGATCGCGGAAGGCCGCGGACCGGCGCGGGCGTTGCTGGCGCTCGGCTATGCCGGATGGTCGCCTGGTCAGCTTGAAACCGAATTGCAGGCCAACGGGTGGCTGCATTGCCCCGCCGACCCCGACCTCATCTTCGATGAAGATCTCGAGAGCAAATATTCCAGGGCGCTGGCCAAGATGGGCATCGAGCTGTCGCACCTCGTGAGCGACGCCGGACACGCGTGACGCGGCCCCATATCCGTCGCTGACTTCCCTCGCATCAACCGCTGGCCGACCCGACTTTGGGTGCCTTTTTGGGTTCGCCGGATGCACTCTCACCGCTGGTCGCGGGGCCACCACTGGTGCGGCCGGTCGGCAGCGGTGTGCCGGCCAAGCGCGCGAGGCTTGCCGCGATCGAAGGCGGGAGCGTCGAGAAATCCGGCTGCGTCGACGGCTGGGACGGGAAGCCGCTGCCGTTGGTACCCAGAGGCGACGGCGCGGCCGACGGAACGCCTGTCTGCGGCGTGAGGGTCGGGGTATCGCTGCGCAGGGAGGCCGGAATGGGAGAGCCAGCCGCCGAGGATGCCGGCGGCCCAGGAGGCGATGCGGTGGAAGGCGGCATGGGAGGCGGCGGAGTAGTGCTTGCGCGCGCCAAAGCCTCGACCAACGGAGAAACGATGTTTGGAGGATTATCCGGCCCACGCTCCGGCGCTGGCCTTGCCGGCGGCGGGATGGCTGGCGGGGTGCCGTTCGTTAGCGGAGGCGGCGATGATGATACTGGGGGTGGTTTGGACAGGCCCGGAGGCGCGTCCGGCATCCTTTGGACGGGCGGCCGGGACTGGGGTGGTGGCGACTGCAGCGGCGTTGTGGCGAGCGAAATTGGAGCGCCTAGCGGGGCGTTTGCGGGCCCGGGGCCACGCAAAGGTTTGTCGGCTGGCGGCCTTGCGACCCCGTTCGGCCCGCCATTGACCGCACCTTTCGGTGCACCGTTTAGCGCGACTGCCGGGGACGCAGCGCCATTCAATTGTGGTTTGCCGGCAATCGGGGGCGGGCCAGATGGCGCGGGCGCCTTCTGGCGCTGTCGCACAACCGAGCCGGTTGGCAGAGCCGCCTGCTTGGCTGGTGGCGAGCCCGCCGTCGTTGGACCGTTGGCGCTGGATGTTTTCTGATCGGCCGCCAGGGGCTTATTGGACGACGTGATAGTGTTCGAGGGCTTCTTGGCGACGTCCTTAGCGGTCTTCGGTTTCGGCCGAAAGAAGCCGCGAGGCTGCATCTTCCGCTCAGAGCGGCGAACCATTTTCAAAAGCTGCGAGACGGCGCGCTCCGGTATCGATTCACCGAAGTGGTAGCCTTGCGCATATTCGCAGCCGATCGACCTCAGGAATGCGGCTTCGTCTGCGCGCTCGACGCCCTCGGCCGCGATCGTCATGGACAGTTCATGCGCCAAAGCCACCATCGAGCGCATGACCGCTTCACCACTGCCGGTGCCGTTGCTGCGGACCAGGTCACTGTTGATCTTGATTGTGTCGAACGGGAACCGATGAAGATATGAAAGCGACGAGAAGCCCGTGCCGAAGTCGTCCAGGGTTAACTCGACGCCTGAGCCGCTCAAGAGTTTCAACACCTCGACCGCCTGCTCGGGGTTATCCATGAGCAGCGTTTCGGAGATTTCGAGCCGCAGCGTGCCGGCGGGCGCAATATTGCGACCGAGAACGTGGCGGACTTCCTGCACCGACTCCGGCCGGAAAAACTGGCGGCCCGAAACATTCACGGAGACGAAGATCGGTCGCTCGGAACGAGGAAGTTCCAAGGCCCACCGCGCAACGTCCTTCGAGGCCCGCACCAGCAGGTGGGAACAAAGCTTAATCAGGATTTCCGTATCGCCGGTGTCGGCCAACTGCGCCAGCGGATTGACGAGGCCGAGACTGGGGTGCTCCCAGCGCAACTGAGCTTCGAAGCCCGCGAGTTCTTTTGTCGGCAAATAAACGAGGGGCTGATAGAGCACCTTGAGATGGTTTTTCTCGATGGCGCGGACGAGATCGGCTTCGATCTGTCCGTCGGACTCGCGATCGCGCCGCATTCCTGGTTCGAATACTTCGATGCGATCCGAGCCGCTTTGCTTGGCCCGATACATCGCAAGCTCTGCATCTTTCAGGAGATCGCCATCGGCGCGCTGCGTTCCATCCCAAAGCGCAATGCCCATGGAGCCGGTTAAAATCACTTCCTGGTTCGCAAGCGGTATCGGCGCACGCAGGGAGCGGCGTACGCGCTCGGCAAGCGCCGGCAAGTTGCGGGCCTCACGTTCTCCGAGGAAAAGCATCGCGAACTGATCGCCGCCGACGCGGGCGACGCTGTCTTGCGGGCCGAGATGGCGTTGAAGTCTCCGCGCGACTGTCAACAGCAGGCTGTCACCGCGCACCAAACCGAACGAGGCGTTGACGCTCTTGAACTTGTCGAGATCGATGAAAATGACGGCGGGCTTGACGGTGTTATCGGTCTTGGCGCGAAGGATGGCCGTCTTCAATCGGTCGACAAATAGTTCACGATTGGGAAGGCCCGTTAGGCTGCAATGGACGGCGTCATGGAGCAGGCGTTCGTGAGCGCGCTTGGTATCTGACACGTCGCGCATCAGACCGACGCAACGCAGCGTGCGGCCGTCAGCGTTCGGCACGCTCGCAGCCTCAAGCTCGAACCAGCGCCAGCTGTTATCGGCGTGGCGAAGACGAAAATCGCTCTTGATCCGGATGCCTGAGCGTTCCTGCGCCGACATGAGAGTAACGCGGAAGCGTTCCTTATCGGTCGGGTGGACGTGCTTCAGGAAGTCGTCGACCTTCGACGTCAGCTCACCGGGCATGAGAGACAGCGCAATTTCTACCTCTGGTCCAACCTTGATCTCGTCGCGGCGAATATTCCATTCCCAGATGGTCGATCCGGAAGCAGCGAGCGCCAGAGACCGTCCTTGCAATTCAGTCGGCGCGCCGGAATAGACGGCGTCGGCAGAGCGGAAGGCGAACTGGGTGACGGTGAAACCCATGAGGATGACGACGAGGACCAATCCCGCGACAAGGCTCGCGACGACGACGTCGCCGGACATCCGACCCGTGAGCGTCATGCCGGTCGCGAAGATCCAGACGAGGAAAAGGAGCCAAGTCGGCACCAGCGATAGGGCGCGATCCTGGCCCTTCATTGCCAGGAAGATCGTGAACACGCCTCCGACACCGCCGATGGCCAGGAACGACAACCGCGCGAACGTTGCGGCAAGGCGAGGGTCGATGACGGCGACGGCGATCAGCGTCAATTGCGCGACGATCCAAACGCCGATCATCATCCGGACCAGGCCATGCCAGAGTCCGAGCCGTAAAAACGTCGATAGGAAGATGACGAAACTCGAGGCCATCGCGGCTTCGCCGGCGGCGCGGTAGACGGCATTGTCCTCCGGTCGCAAGTTGAACAGCTTGTGGAAGAAGCCGAAATCGACGCAGAGATAGTTGAGTACAGTCCAGGCAACGAGAGCTGCGGCGGGAAAGATCAGCTTATGGTTGGCTGCGAAAATCGAGGTCAGGAAGATGGCGAGGAGGCCCGTCAACCCCAGCATTGCGCCATTGAACAGCTGGCGGTCGCGGCTCTTGATTTCGTAATCGATCGGCTGCCAGAGGTACATGCGAGCGTAGCGGTCGCCGGCAAGCTCGGCGACGTAAGTGATGGTCTGACCCGGCTCGAGAGTGATGCGGAAGACGTCGGCCTTGTCGCTCTTGATGCGTTCCGGAACGAAGCCGACGGATGGGGTGACGCTTTCAATGCGGCGCGCGTCGAGATCGGGCCAGACGGTTCCAGAGCCGACGACGGTATAGCGATCCGCCGTCAAAAGGCGCTCAAGAGATTTATCGGACTTGTTCGTCAGCGCAAACACCATCCAGTTCGGACTGGTGCCAGGTACCGACGCACGAACGGTCATGCGGCCCGAAACGCCGTCGCCGCCGGCAGCTGTTTCGACCTGCAAGCTGTCGCCGCGGCCTTCGTAGGCGTCGCCGAGCTTGGTGATTTCGACGCGGTCCTGGTCGGCTTGAACGGGGATGGGCGTCAGAGCTTCGGCGCGGCCTGAGAGCACGACAAAGAACGCGACAACGATACCCAGCAGCCCAAGCCAGGAACGTCCTCGCTTTCCCCCGTCATTCCCCCAGAACCCCATCAGCCCCCCTGTTCCGAGACGCGAGTCGCGGGCGTCTCAGCGAGACGCGCGTAAAGCAGGTGATCTTCCCACCGTCCGTTGATCTTGAGGTACGAGCGGGCCATCCCCTCGCGCTCAAAACCCACCGCTTCAAGCACGCGCATCGAAGCAAAATTCTTGAGCATCGTCGCGGCCTCGATGCGATGGAGCCGCAACGCATTGAATGCCGTCGGCAGCAACATGGCCACCGCGTCACGCATGTGACCCCGACCGGCGTACGGCGCGCCCATCCAATAACCGAGCGATGCCGTCTGCGCCGATCCGCGCCGAACGTTCGACAGGGTTATACCGCCAATCAACGCTCCCGTCGCATTCTCGAAGATAAAATACGGGTAGGAGACGTCATTGTGGATATCTTTGGCGTAGACGCGAAGGCGACGACGGTACATGGCGCGCGATAGATCGTCGGGCGACCATGTCGGCTCCCAAGGGGTCAGGTGCGCGCGGCTCAATGCCCGAAGCTCGGCCCAGTCGGTATAGTCGGCGACGACCGGCTGGCGCAATGTGAGCGCGCGGCCGTGGACGACTTCGAAATCCTCGTCGGGACGTATCGAGCGAAGAAAAGCCACGCCCTGTCACCTCGCTTGTTTGCCAACCGCGAGAGCAACTTCGCGCGGCGTGAAGCGCGTTGCAATGCGAGATGCTTGTCCCGAAGATTTGCGGCCTGAACCGATGACAGCGACGGACGGCGCCTCCTCCGTCAGGGTCCGCGCGAATGCCTTGATCCGGCCGCTGTCGACGGCGTCAACGTGGTGGATGAGCTCCGTTATCGGGAGCAGGCGATCCTGTGCAAGCAGCTGGCGTGCCATCTGCTCGGCATTGACGGCCGAGCTTTCGAGCGCCATCAGCAGGCCGGCCTTAAGCTGGACTTTTGAACGCTGCAATTCGGCGTCCGTGGGACCGCTTTCCGCGATGTCGGCAAGCTGCACCGCGACAACGTCGGCGAGTTCGTCGACCATCTCGGGCGATGTCGCTGCATGCACGGAGAGCATTCCGGTATCCCTAAGTCCCCAGACCGAGGAGTCGATCGAGTAGCAGAGACCCCGATCCTCCCTGATTTCCTGAAACAAACGCGACGACATACCGCCGCCGAACAACCCCGAAAAGACCTGCGCGGTGTAGAATCCCGGCTCCAGATACGATGGCGACGGCAATCCGATTAGAACGTGACTTTGTTCGAATTGCTTGTTCGACGCCGCGAAGCCACCCCGATAGTGCGCCGGCGATTCAACCCCCCGTTGCCGCGAAGTGAGCCCCCCGAATAGGGCCTCAACGTGGCGGACTATGGCTCCGTGGTGAACGGCGCCAGCGGCAGAAATGACGATGGCCTCCGGCAAATAATGCTCATCCAGATAAGACTGGAAATCGGCCGCCTGAAAGCTGCCGACACTTGTCTTGGTACCGAGAATGGGCCGGCCAATGGATTGCTCCGGAAAAGCGACGCCCTGCATCAGGTCAAAGACCATGTCGTCGGGGTTGTCGTCGGAGGCTGCGATCTCCTGCTGAATGACAACCCGCTCCCGGTCGATATCCTCGCCCGAAAATTTTGAGTTGAGCAGAATGTCGGCAATCAGTTCGAGGGCGACGGTATCGTCCCCCTTCAACACGCGAGCGAAATAGGAGGTGGTATCTAGGCCCGTCGAGGCGTTGAGATCGCCCCCCACGCTTTCGATCTCGTCGGCGATTTGGCGCGCGGATCGCTTTTTGGTGCCCTTGAACGCCATGTGCTCAAGGAAGTGGGCAAGGCCGTGTTGATCTTCTCGCTCGTGGCGGGCGCCGACCGCGACCCAGACGCCGAGCGACACGGTTTCAAGCCCAGCCATGTGATGCGTGACGACACGGAGTCCGTTTGGAAGAGTGGAGATCTCGGTCGTCATCGCGACACCCCCGGGGCAGCGCGACTGTGGTTCAGAACGAACTCCTGAACCGCGGCAAGGCTGTTGGGCAGGACTTCGAAGTGTTCTTCGTCCGTCATCAAGTGCTCAAATCCTTTGGGCAACGGCGGCCGCTGATGCGTAATGGCTTCAATGGCGTCGGGGAACTTGGCGGGGTGCGCGGTCGACAGCACTACGACGTCGCCATCGGCGACGCGTTCGGCGGCAACAAACGCGCAAGCCGTGTGAGGATCGAGAAGGTAGCCGTACTTGGCGCGGGTATCGCGAATAGCGTCGGCAACGTCCTTTTCCGATGCCGACACGGCTGCAAATTCGGACCTGAGGATCGGCGCGATCCGACCGAGATCGAACGATCGGACGGCGGTCAACGAGGCCATCAGGCTTCGAACGAGATCGGCGTCGCGGCCCGAGGCTTCGAACAAGTAGCGTTCGAAGTTCGATGAGATCTGAATATCCATCGACGGGGACGAGGTCGCGACGACATCCTTCATCGCGTAGATGCCGGTCTCGACGGCGCGCGGAAGGATATCATTTTCATTAGACGCGATGATCAGCTTGTCGATCGGGAGGCCCATGCGCTTTGCGACATAGCCGGCAAAGATGTCACCGAAATTGCCGGTCGGCACCGAAAAGGAGAGCCCGGTCCCATTGCCGACGCTCAGGCGCGACGCAGCGTAGAAATAATATGTGACCTGGGCGACGATCCGGGCCCAGTTGATCGAGTTGACGCCCGACAGCTCGACGCGATCGCGAAAATTGTGATCGTTGAACATGGCTTTGACGAGCGCTTGGCAATCGTCGAATGTGCCGCGGACGGCAACGGCATGAACGTTCTGCTCGGCCGGTGTCGTCATCATACGGCGCTGGACGTCGGACACGCGGCCTTCGGGAAAAAGAATGACGACGTCGACGCGCTTTGAGGTGCGGAAGGCTTCGATGGCGGCGCCGCCGGTGTCGCCGGAGGTGGCGCCGACGATGGTGGCGCGGCGGTCGCGCTTGGCGAGCACGTAGTCCATGAGCCGGGCGAGAAGCTGCATGGCCACGTCTTTGAAGGCGAGCGTCGGACCGTGGAAGAGTTCAAGGACGGT
>JBEVLH010000304.1:0-3760 GCA_040509255.1 Hyphomicrobium sp.
ACGACGCCGGCGACCTTGCAGTCGACGTCCGGAACGATTGCGTCATCGAGGCGGCGGATGCCCGATTGCCCGGCGATCAGCCGCGTCCACGTCGTCTCGACATTCCCACCGAGCGGCGACACCACGCCCATGCCGGTCACCACAATGCGCGGTCTTCCCATGCGATCTGCCACAAGCTTTCCTTCGATGCTGACGGAGGGCTTCGGCTTTCGATCGGGATCGAAGGCAGCCGAAGGCGATGGTCGTTAAATTATATATGTCATTTAAACAAGTGCGCCACCGTGGGTCGTGGTTATAGCCCAGCACCGGCAAAAGTCCCGCCGTCCCGCGCCCTGTTGCCGACATGCCGCGCCCGGGCTCCCGGCGATCTGAACTGTGGATTTTTGCACTGCCACGTGCAGTCCGGCACTAGGCGGACCGGACGCCAGGGCCTAAGACAACTTCCGCAACGGGGCGGCAATCGTAGTTTTGCTCGCTCGCGGATTATATGTTTTGTCGTGTTTGTTGTGTGACAGAGTATCGACCGTGAGTAGTGTTCGCACCCTCCTCGCCAGCCTCTCGACCACGCTCGGAGGCGTTCTCATACTCGCTTCGACCGGTGGCCTTGCCGCTGCGGTTTATGTCGCGAAGCTACCGCCTACCCCGCCCGCATCCGGCGCCATCGATGCCGTCGCAAGCCGGCCCCTCGTGAAGGCCGACCGGCCGCTGCCGCCCATGTTCGCACCCGTGAATTTCGTATCGACAGCGATGGCCGAGCCTGTCGCTGCCCCGGACCGTGGCGCGCGCATCCGCCAGCTTCAGAAAGCCCTCGTTCGCGCCGCATGCTACGCAGGCCCGATCAGCGGCGTCTGGAGCAATGCTTCGCAGGATGCCATGCGTGGCTTCGTGCAGACCGTGAATGCCGAACTTCCGGTTGATCACCCCGACGACGCCCTCGTCGCCTTGATCGAGTCCAATGAAATGGCGAAATGCGCGCCCGGCCGCGCCATCGCCACCGGCACGTTAGCGACGCCGTCTCCAGCGCCCGAGGAAGCAACGCCGGCAAAGCCTTCAGCTCCGGTTACCGAGGTATTGGCGCCGGCACCCTCGGCCAGCGATGCTGCGAGCGATGGCCCGCCGCTTGTGGTCCGTGCGTGGGCCCCGGCCGGCATGCTGATCCCGTCGAAGACAACAGCGACCGACGAACCGACGACGTCACCCCCAGCCGAAATGACGGCAAGCAACGACCCTCCGGCTGCCACCGACACTAGCGCCTCGCCCGAGGCGCGATTGTCCTCGACCCTTCATTTCGAAGGCGGCGCTCCGCTTCCGGCCGTGCAGCCCGCCGACCCCGCGCCAGTGGCGGCGACACCAGAACCGAAGCGGACTGCGGGCCAACCGCCGAAAGCCAAAAAGATGCGGACGGCCAAGCGCCGACCTGTTCAATCGGATGGCGTCGAAGCGACCCTCAGCAACGGCTTCGACTCCCTGCAAAAGTCGATCTCGTCGATGTTTTGAAATCGCGTGTGGAGGCGATGATGGGTTGGCACGCGACGGCACGAGCAGCCATCGTCCTCGCAGCTAGCGCGGCAACAGCCCACGCCGCCGACTACGCGCCGCTTAACTGTTCAAAGGCCGGCACGCCAACCGAGCATGCGATCTGCGACTCCTATGCGCTTGGCCAGAGCGAGGCCCGCATGGCTACCCTGTTTGCTGTTGCGACATCGCTCGTCGCCATGGGCCAGCGCGGCGATATCCAGGATGCCCAGCGTCGCTGGCTGGCGGAGCGGGATGCCTGCGGCCCGAAGGTTTCGTGTCTGTCGGAGGCCTACGATAAGCGCATCCATGCGCTCGATAAGGTCATATCAGGTATCGCGTCGCGCGGACCATATTGAGCATTCCGGCATCAGCGCCCATATGGTGATCGGAACGCGAGCGGCGGCCCGGCGTTCGGATTTCGCCCCGCGCCTGTCACAGGCGCGCGTCACCGGAGAACCCCATGTCCCGATCCAACGCCGCACAGCTTTGCTTGCTGGCTGGCTCATTCCTGGTCGCTGCCGCCACGAGTGCCAGCGCCATCGAATGCCAAGAAGACTTCCAGATCGTCCAAGGCCAGCCGATTTCGACGCCCTATTGTCGCGACGGCTATCTGGCGCAAGTTGCGCGCCAATACGGCTTCAAGACGACCGCGCAAGCGGTCCGAAACAATCCGTCGCGCAAGGAGGAAATCTGCCGCTTCATTGGCAGCGATATCCGTGTTCAAACGGCGTGTTCGGAAGTTTTGCCGACCCCGAGAGACGTTCGCTGATGCGCTGACCCCGCCGCGACGATCGGATCGTTCGAATGCGAGCGGTCGTCGCGACGCTTTGTTTACGTATCATCGATGCCTAATGCCAACCTTTTGCGTGCGCCTGCACGTGTGACCATCACACCGAACGACGTTACTTCCAATTCAAACTTTGCATGACATGAAAGGCAAACGCCATGGCAACGACAACGGCCGTAAAAAATCAGTCCGGCGTCTTCTCGATCGGTGGCGACTTACCGGTCAACCGGCTCGGCTTCGGCGCGATGCGCATTACCGGCGACGGCATCTGGGGCGAGCCTGCCGATAAGGACGAAGCCCTGCGCACCCTGCGCAAGCTTCCCGAACTCGGCATCAACTTCATCGACACCGCCGACAGCTACGGGCCCGAGATCAGCGAGCGCCTGATCCATGAAGCGCTCTATCCGTATCGGGGCATCACCATCGCGACAAAAGGCGGCCTGCTGCGTCCGGGTCCCGGAACGTGGATCCCGCTCGGCCGGCCGGAATATCTTCGCCAGCAAGTCTTCGTCAGCATGCGGCGCCTCGGGGTCGAGCGTATCGATCTCTGGCAGCTGCACCGCATCGATCCCAATGTGCCGCAGAACGAACAGTTCGATGCGATCAAGACTTTTCAATCGGAAGGCTTGATCCGTCACGTTGGCCTGAGCCAGGTCAGCATCAAGGAAATTCAGGCCGCGCAGAAATTCTTCAAGGTCGCGACGGTCCAGAACCTCTATAACCTCGCCGACCGGTCGAGCGAAGACGTCCTGGATTTCTGCGAAGCCAACAAGATCGGGTTTATTCCGTGGTTCCCGTTGGCCGCGGGCGATCTCGCGAAACCCGGCTCTCGTCTCGAGGCCATCGCAAAAAGCCATGACGCCGTTCCGAGCCAGATCGCACTGGCTTGGTTGTTGAAGCGCAGCCCCGTCATTCTGCCAATTCCTGGCACCTCGAAGGTCAAGCACCTCGAAGAGAACGTCGCCGGTGCCGACATCAAGCTGAGCGACAAGGAATTCGACGAGCTCAGTGATCTATCGAAGCCGAAGTCGTAACGGCGGGTTTAACAGGCGGTGAGCTGGCAAATTCTTTTGCCAGCTCTTTCATCAGTGCCCGCACTTCCGGATGCTCGTTGCGATCCCAGTCCGCCAGCATATGTGCAAGGTTGTCTTCGCGCTGCCGCAGCAGTCGGCCGTACAGTGCGCGACCGCTTTCGGTGAGTTCCGCGTAGCCATCCGGTGCCTCGCGCGCCATGCCCGCGGCTTCGAGACGGCCGAACGGCCGCGGCTGACGCATTTCTTTAGGTCCGAGCCGTCGGCGGAGTTCATCCTTGCTTGCTCGTCCGCCCATTTCGCCCATGCGCGCCAACAGCCATAATTCGTCGGGCTGCAGATCGACACCGAACCGCTTTGCCGCCTCCTCGTAGAAACGCCAGCGGTTTTCCTTGGCCGTAACGCGCGAGACGATCCGCTCAAG
>JBEVLH010000305.1:0-3387 GCA_040509255.1 Hyphomicrobium sp.
CGCTTGGCGCTCGCAATCAGGTCGACGGCCTCGCGCACCGCCTGCTGGTCCGGCTTCAGCTTCGGACGATAGGTTTTGTGCTGGATGTTCGACGGCCCGACATAGTTGCCGGTCGCGAACTGCACGTCCTTCGGAATATCGACCACGACCGGCCCCGGACGGCCCGTGCGCGCGATGTGGAACGCCTCATGGAGAATGCGCGCCAGATCGTTGACGTTCTTGACGAGCACGTTGTGCTTCGTGCACGGCCGCGTGATGCCGACCGTATCGCACTCCTGAAAAGCGTCGTTGCCGATCAGATGCGTCGGCACCTGGCCGGTGATGCACACCAGCGGAATGGAATCCATCAGGGCGTCGGCAAGACCCGTGACGGCGTTGGTCGCGCCCGGACCCGACGTCACCAGGCACACGCCGACCTTGCCCGTCGAACGCGCGTAGCCTTCGGCCGCATGCAGAGCGCCGCCTTCCTGACGGACCAGGATATGACGGACCTTCTCCTGCTGGAAAATCTCGTCATAGATCGGGAGGACCGCGCCGCCCGGATACCCGAAGATCGTCTCGACGCCTTGGTCGGCCAGCGCGGCCAATACGATTTCCGCGCCGGTCATGGTGCGTGCCATCAAACAACTCCTCTGCGGGACTGCGCCCGCAACATCCGCGAAAGTTCGGGGAACCTAGGAGCGTCACCCTACTTCGTCAACACTAACTACGAATAAATGCAACAATTTCCCGGGCCAAACTTTCCGTTTCTTTCGTTTTAATAGGCTTCCACGCAATCATATGACGCCTCAGCCAAGTCTCTTGCCGTTTGATGTATTGACGCGTCTCTGCCTTGGCTAGGTCGCCAGCTTCCTCCCGCCCGATGTCCCCGCGCAAAAGCCGGATCAATGGCCCCACCCCAATCGCCCGCATCGCCGGCAAACCGGGATCGAGTTGCATCGCCTCCAGCGCCCGCACCTCATCGAGCGCGCCATCCTCCAACATCCGCCCGAACCGCGCGTCCGCCCTAGCATGAAGTTCGGCGCGGTCGACGTGCAGCACAAACCGCTCCGTATCGGCTTCCTCGAGCACCGGCTCGCCCTTGCGCGTCTGCCAATCTGCCAGCGACCGGCCCGTCGATTGCTGCACTTCGAGCGCCCGCACGATCCGCTGCGCATCCGACGGCGCCAGCCGCGCCGCCATGACCGGATCCCGGGCTTGAAGCTCCGTATGCAGAGCCTCCGCCCCGCGCCGTTCGGCCTCCGCGCGCCAGAAGGCACGCACGTCCTCGCGAACCTCCGGGATCGGCGAGAGCCCTTCGAGCAGCGCCTTGAAATAGAGCCCGGTCCCGCCAACCACGATCGGCCGCCGCCCCGCCTCCCGCGCCGTCGCAATCGCAGCCGCGACGTCGCGCACGAAACGCCCAGCCGAATAAGCCTCGCGCGCTGGCACGAAGCCATAAAGCGCATGCGGAACCCGTGCTTCGTCCGCCGGCGACGGCCGCGCCGTCAGGATGCGCAGCTCACGGTAGACCTGCATGCTGTCGGCGTTGATCACGGTTCCGCCGACCCGCTCGGCGAGAGCCAGCGCTAACGCGGACTTGCCGCTTGCCGTCGGTCCGGCGATCAGAATTGGCGAGGCGGGGGACGGAGAAGCGCACATAAAAAACGCCTCCTAGCGCAATGACGGGTCGCGCGCCAGGAGGCGGATCAGAGAAATCGCAAAGTAGCCGGTGCGCCCTTAGTAGTTCACCTTCAGGCGCGCACCCCAAACGGCAGCATGATCGACCTCGTCGGTCGCCCCCGGATTCCAGAAGTACTGGAAGTCCGGCGCGATGCTGACACCGGGCCGGAGCTCGGCGGAGTAATTGAGTTCAACCACCGATTCATACGTCGCAAGCTCGGATGGATCGGTTGCAACCAGGTCCTTCGAGATCTGCCCGTATCCGAACGCTGCACCGAACGTGTCCTTGGCGCGGCCCGGCACGAAGCCCGTGAACAGGATGCCGGTATCGAAATAGAAGTCCATCACGCTGCGATCGGTCGGGCTGCCCGAAATCCGGCCGAACACGCTGACGCTCTTGGCGTCGCCTTCCTTCCAGATCTGCTGGTCGATGATGCCGTAGATCCCGTGCTCGCTCGACACGCCCTGGCCGGAGTTGAAATTGAAATAGTAGCCGTCCGGCGCGTTGAGCTGGGCCCAGCCACCGAGCTTGGCCGTACCGCCAAGGCCGCCGAGTTCGTATTTGTAGGCGCCTTCAACCATCAGCAGCTCGCCATCCCCGAACCGGAAGTCGGTGCCGTGCCGGTTGTCCTTCTGCGGATTCTCGGCAAACGGATCGGCAGGGCTGCCGTTGAACACGGCGGCGATGAGTTCGAGCTTATCGTTCGGCGTATACGTCACTACGGCGCCCATCGAGGTCAGCGGATAACCGGGGCCGCCATCGATCGTGTTGGATGCCAGAATGCCGGGCCAGCCGAACGTACCGTTGAGGAACACGGAGGCCGTATCGCTGATGAAGAAGATCGTATCGGCGGCGATCGAGCCGAGCTTTACCTTGAGCTTGTCGCCGTAGAGCGACTGTTCGAGCCACAGTTCGTCGAGCCGATAGGCCTCGAAACCCTCAAGATTGCTGACCGCGAAAATGCTGCCCGTCTTCGCCGTCGGGCCATCGCCGTGCACGAAGTAGGTATTGGAGTGAATGACTGCGCCTTTCCAGCCCAGCAATTTCTCCAGATCGATGTCGTAATAAGATTCGATCAGACCGTTGTAGGTCGATCCGCGAGAGAGCCCGCCCGAGGTGACGTTGTAATACTCGCCGGTGTAGTTCAGGCCGTAGGTGATGCCGGAAGCGGCCAGAGAGGCGCGCGCCGCGTCATAAGGCAATTCCTGACCGATCGAAAAATCAGGCACCCCGGTCGCCGGCTTGTCCTCGGCTTTGACCGCGCCCGCAGAAGCGAGCGAGCTCAGCGCAAGTACCGGCAGGACGCCGGCAAACAGCTTCGACCTCATCATAATCCCCCAAATTCCTCGGGCTGCGACTTTCGCCGTTCACCCGTCATTGAACCCGCCTCCCGGCCCAACTCGATCAACAGAAAGATAGTTGACGCGCGGCGTCAACATTAGAATCCGCATCTGCGTCCCAGTCGACCCAACCGGAGCTAAACTGTTGCGGAATTGCCATTCTTTGCCCGCGGGGACCGTCGCGCTCGGGCTGGAATCCGGCAGGTCCGGGAAAAAGCGCGACGATCCGTTGCCGTCGCGTCCCCGTCTCGACGGGCCGCGCGAATCATTTCGGAGTGAGATCGGCTCCGCTCCGCGATGGACCCGAAAACGGCAAATCCCTACCGGTCCACCGCCGCCAGACCTCGGCTACGCTTGGACGAACTCGCGTCCATGCCTTCCGCG
>JBEVLH010000306.1:0-5418 GCA_040509255.1 Hyphomicrobium sp.
CGACGGGCTTCTGGAAGCGCTGGCGAAACTCGGTCGCGATCTTGGCGACGTGGACGACGGCTTCCGGGCTGTCGCCGTTGACGTGGAAAATCGGCGCTTCGATCATCAGGGCGACGTCGGAGCAATAGGGCGAGGAGCGCGAGTGGTGGGGCGCGGTCGTGAAGCCGATCTGGTTGTTGATGATGAAGTGGATCGAGCCGCCGGTGCGATGGCCGCGCAGGCCCGAAAGGCCGAAGCATTCGGCGACGACGCCCTGACCGGCGAAGGCCGCGTCGCCGTGAATCAGGAGCGGCAGCACGGGCGTGCGATCACCGCTGGCGCAGCCGGCCTGATCCTGCTTGGCGCGGACCTTTCCGAGCACGACCGGATCGACGATTTCCAGATGCGACGGATTCGCCGTCAGCGAGAGGTGGACGGTGTTGCCGTCGAACATGCGATCGGACGAGGCGCCGAGGTGATACTTCACGTCGCCGGAGCCTTCGACGTCGTCGGGCTTGAACGAGCCGCCCTTGAACTCCTTGAAGATGGCGCGCAACGGCTTCGACATGACGTTGGCGAGGACGTTGAGACGACCGCGATGGGCCATGCCCATGGCGATTTCGCGCACGCCCAGATGGCCGCCGCGCTTGATGATCTGCTCGAGCGCGGGAATGATCGATTCCGCGCCGTCGAGGCCGAAGCGTTTGGTGCCGGTGTATTTCAGGTCGCAGAACTTCTCGAACGTTTCGGTTTCGATCAGCTTGCGGAGGATGGCTTTCTGGCCTTCGGGCGTGAAACGGATATCTTTCTCGGGGCCTTCGATGCGTTCCTGAATCCAGCCCTTCTGCGTCGGATCGGTGATGTGAGTGAACTGCACGCCGATCTTGCGGCAGTAGGTGCGGCGCAGGATGCCGAGGATCTGGCGCATGGTCGCGGTTTCGAGACCCATGACGCGATCGATGAAGATCGGGCGGTCGAGATCGCCTTCGGTGAAGCCGTAGGTTTCCGGCATCAGTTCGCGGTGGACGCGGCGATCGGCAAGGCCAAGCGGATCGAGATCGGCAGCCAGATGACCGATGACGCGATAGGCGCGGATCAGCATCAGCGCACGGATCGAATCCTGAGTGGCGCGAAGCGAGGCGGCCGGCGTCATCTCGAAACCGGAGATCTGAGCGCGGCGCTCGATCTTGTCGCGGATCGACCGCTCGGTGTCGCCGTAATCACCCGTCAGTGCACTGACGAGATCGCGGTCGGTGGTGCTTTCGTTCAAAAGGGCGGACAACGGGGGCGCCCATGCCGGGCCGCCGGAGGGAGCGGAAACGGCAGCCGCCGGTTCCTTGATGCTTTCGAAAAAGCGGCGCCATTCGTCGCTGACCGCGCCGGGATTGCGCTCGTATTCCGCCTGCATGTCTTCGATGTAGGGGGCGTTGGCGGCACTCAAAAATGAAGTGCGCAAGAATGCTTCGTTCTGGCCATTGCGTGCCATGACTTTTCGTCCTTATTCATGCTCCACGAGCGTCGCCTCGATGCTCTGGATGACGCGGACAGCGACCGGACAAATATTGCCGCCGGTCTTACGGCCATTATTCGACAGAGGTTACGCCCTCAAGACGTCGACCAAGGTGCGGCCGAGATCAGCCGGGCTCGGCGCGATGGCAATACCGGCCGCGCTCATCGCTGCCAGTTTGTCCTCGGCCTTTCCCTTGCCACCGGAAATGATCGCGCCGGCGTGACCCATCCTCCGGCCCGGAGGTGCCGTCACGCCTGCGATGAAGCCTGCCATCGGTTTCTTGCGGCCCTTTTGCGCTTCGCGCATCAGGAAGTCGGCCGCGTCCTCTTCGGCGGAGCCGCCGATTTCGCCGATCATGATGATCGACTGCGTTTCGTCGTCGGAGAGGAACATGTCGAGGACGTCGATGAATTCCGTGCCCTTGACGGGATCGCCGCCAATGCCGACGGCCGTGGTCTGTCCGAGCCCAACGTCCGTCGTCTGTTTCACTGCCTCATATGTGAGGGTTCCCGAGCGCGATACAATGCCGACCGAGCCCTGCTTGAAGATGTTTCCAGGCATGATGCCGATCTTGCATTGGCCGGGCGTCAGAAGGCCGGGGCAATTCGGTCCGACGAGGCGCGACTTCGAGCCGTCGAGCGCACGCTTGACGCGAACCATATCCATGACCGGGATGCCTTCGGTGATGCAGACGATCAGCGGCACCCCGGCATCGATGGCTTCGAGAATGGAATCGGCGGCGAAGGGCGGGGGGACGTAGATCGATGTCGCGGTCGCTCCGGTCTTGGCAACCGCTTCGCCGACGCTATCGAAAATCGGGACGTCGGCGAGATCGGCGTCGGGATGTTTCGAGCCGCCCTTGCCGGGCGTGACGCCACCGACGATCTTGGTACCGTAGGCGCGGGCCTGCTTGGTGTGGAACGTTCCCTGGCTGCCTGTTATGCCTTGGCAAATGACCTTCGTATTCTTGTCGACAAGAATAGACATTCCGTCCCCGCTGATCGGCTTGTTAGCTCTAAATGTCGCGCATTTTTTGCGGTGCAGCAAGCAGAACTGACGTAGGAACGTGATGAAATTCCCCTGTTCGGCCCGCTCGCGAGCGTCAGGCTGCCTTCAGTTCGTCGGTGATTTTCCTGGCGGCGTCGCCGAGATCGTCGGCAGCAATGATCTTCAAGCCGGATTCCTGCAATATCTTTTTGCCGAGATCGACGTTCGTGCCTTCGAGCCGAACCACGAGCGGCACCTTGATATCCATTTCGCGGGCGGCCGCGACGACGCCTTCGGCGATGATATCGCATCGCATGATGCCGCCAAAAATATTGACGAGGATGCCTTTGACGGCGGGATCTTCGAGAATGATCTTGAAGGCGGCCTGAACCTTTTCCTTCGACGCGCCGCCGCCGACATCGAGAAAGTTCGCCGGCTCGGCGCCGTAGAGTTTGATGATATCCATGGTTGCCATCGCGAGGCCGGCGCCGTTGACAAGACAGCCGATGTTCCCATCGAGCTTGACGAAGGCGAGATCGTACTTCGAGGCCTCGATCTCGGTCGGGTCTTCTTCGCCGAGGTCGCGCATGGCGACGATGTCGGGATGACGATAGAGGGCGTTGGAGTCGAAATTCATCTTGCCGTCGAGGCAGATGAGCTTGCCGTCCTTGGTGACGACGAGCGGGTTGATCTCGAGCAGGCTCATGTCTTTTTCGACGACCATCTTGAACAGGTTTTCGACAAGGTTTCCACAGGCTTTCACCTGCTCGCCCTTGAGGCCCAGCGCGAACGCGACCTTACGCCCGTGGAAGGGTTGATAGCCGGTTGCGGGGTCAATCGTCAGCGTGTGGATCTTTTCCGGGGTATCGTGGGCAACCTCTTCGATGTTCATGCCGCCGGCCTGGCTGACGATGAATGCGACACGAGACGATGCACGGTCGACGAGCGCGGAGAGATAAAGCTCGCGCTCGATCGCGGAGCCGTCCTCGATGTAAAGGCGGTTGACGACACGGCCCGTCGGTCCGGTCTGGACGGTGACAAGCGTCTTGCCCAGCATCTCGTTGGCGAAAGTTTCGACTTCCTCCAACGATTTCGCGAGCCGGACCCCGCCCTTGTCGCCGGCGGAAGGTTCCTTGAATTTGCCTTTGCCGCGTCCGCCGGCGTGGATCTGGGCCTTGACGACCCACACAGGACCAGGGAGCTTTTTCGCAACCGCGAGGGCTTCTTCCACTGAAAAGGCGGGAAAGCCGTTGGGCGTCGGGACGGCGTACTGACGATAAAGCTCTTTCGCCTGATATTCGTGGATATTCATGATCTCGCCCCGATAGCCAAAAGTTTGTGGTGAGCCGGCGACGCGCAGGCCGTGCCGCCTTTATGCCCTAATTTGCGGTGGTAAACTTGTCTCTGACGGGCATTTGTCGATGCGCGGGACGCGCGCCTCTTGAGTCGACATCGGCGCCGCCGTAAATCGGGTTTCAATTCTGGCTCAGTCCATAACGGGGAACGTCCATGAGTTTTTCTTGCATCAACATCGACGGCCTGAAGGCCGCGCGGACCGGCCGCGATCCCTATAACTTTCTGGTCGGCGAGAATTTCATCCAGTCGCCCGTCGTCGAACCGTTGAAGAAAGATTTTCCTGATCTCAAAGAGCCGGGCTTCCTGACTGAGACCGACATCGGCACCGGCATTCACGGCGCCTTCCAGAAGCTGCTGGAAGATTTGAAGAGCCCAGAGGTTTCGAAGATCGTGTCGGAGAAGCTCGATATCGATCTCGTCGGCAAGCCGAAGATGATCACGATCCGCAAGCTGTCGGCCGCGAAGGACGGACGCATCCACACGGACGGCGAGGCGAAGATCGCCACCATGCTGACCTATCTCAACGACAAGTGGGACGGCACCGGCGCCGGCTGCCTGCGCGTTCTGAAGAACGACCGCGACTTCGAAGATTACGTCGAGCAGATCAGCCCGCTGACGGGCACCGTGTTCGCTTTCCGGCGTTCGAACTCGTCGTGGCACGGGCATACGCCCTTCGTCGGCGAGCGGCGCGTGGTGCAGATGACGTGGCTCAGAAGCGAAGCCGATGTCGCGCGCAAGGAAAAGCGTGGCGCGCTCTCGCACAATCTCAAAAAGATGTTCAAGTTCGGCTGAGGCCGACTGCGGAACCGGATCTGAGGAGTGGCGTGCCGGCAAGGTTGCGCCGCTCCTTTTTATTGCGCCAGAGCGGGATTGATCTTCTTGCAAGCCTCGATGAGGCCCTGCACGGACGCCACCGACTTTGCGAACATATCCTTTTCGGATTGGTCCATCGTCAGCTCGATGATTTTCTCGACACCGCCCGACCCGATGATGACGGGCACGCCGACGTAGGTGTCCTTGAGGCCGTATTCGCCGCTCAAATTGGCGGCGCACGGCAGCATGCGCTTCTTATCCTTGAGGTAGCTCTCGGCCATCGAGATCGCGGAGGCCGCCGGCGCATAGAACGCCGAGCCGGTGCCGAGCAGGCCGACGATCTCGCCGCCGCCGCCGCGCGTGCGCTTGATCATGGCGTCAAGGCTTTCCTGGCTGAAGAAGCCGAGTTTCACGCAGTCGGGGAGCGGAACGCCGCCGATCGTCGAATAGCGGACCATCGGCACCATATCGTCGCCGTGGCCGCCGAGGGTCATGGCGCGGACGTCCTCGATCGAGACGCCGGCGGCCTCGGCCAGGAAGCATGAAAAGCGGGCGCTATCGAGCACGCCGGCCATGCCGACGACCTTGTTGGCGGGAAGCCCGGTGAACTTCTGCAGCGCCCAGACCATGGCGTCGAGCGGGTTGGTTATGCAGATGACGAAGGCGTTGGGGGCGTGGGTTTTGATGGCAGCGCCGACCTGCTCCATCACTTTCAGATTGGTGCCGATGAGATCGTCGCGGCTCATGCCGGGCTTGCGGGGAACGCCGGCGGT
>JBEVLH010000307.1:0-2885 GCA_040509255.1 Hyphomicrobium sp.
GTCGGGCGGGCGGCCCTCTCGAAGGGCTCGCTTGCCCGCCGATGTCATCGCAAATTTCAGGACGCTTGCCGAAAGCGCAATCGGATCGGCATCGGCGACGGCGCGCGCCGTTCGGTATCCGGCGCCGACGAGCAACTGCGCATGCGTGCCGCGAAGACCGGGGACCGCAATCACAAGCCGCGCCTGGTCCTGCCATTCCTCCAACGTCTCGGTGTCCATGTGTGGATCATCGAGTTGGTCCGCCATGTGGCCGGCGGTCTGGCTCAGGAAATCCGCAACGGTGCGGACGCCAATCGCAGCAAAGCGCTCGGCGGTTTTCGGACCGATGGACGGGGCGGCTTCGAGATCGTCGGTTTCCGCGAGATAAGCCCGGTTTGCGACGGCCCGATCATCGGGTTTGCGCGGCCCAGGGATGGGGCGTGGCGGATGCGCGGGCTCCTGATCGACGCGACGAGCGATATTCGGGATGTCTGCGATGGGAGTTCGCGGCGCGGGCCGGGACGTTTCGGGAAGCGCGGGCGGCTGCTCGGAAAAGGCATTGGCGGCGCCAGCCGACTTCGCGACCGCGATCTGAAGGGGCGTATCGTCCGCGCCGTCGATGCGGATCGCGCGCTGGGCTTCGCGTTCGGCGAGCTTGGGCGCCAGAACTTCCGCTTGATAGAGATCGCGTATCGTCTTGTCGTCTTCCGAGAGGGAATGCTCAACACGGCCGGTCGCTCTCAATTCGTCGTAGATCGCCGCGACGAGCTTACGGTCTTCCTCGTTGGACAACCGCTTCTCGATGAATTTGCGCGGGATCTGCGTCATGGCGAGGAACGTCTCGGCCGTCAGCGTCACCTCAGGCGCGGCGACACCGGCTTCCGCGATCGCCCTGTCGAGAACCTTGCCGAATGTCGTCGATGCGTAGACGAGCAATTCGGCGACGATGTCCTTAGCGATGTCGTCGAGGCCCTCTTCGGGACGGGTCGCTCCCTTGTGAATGTCGTAGTGCGCAATGAGCTTCTCGTAATAGCGATGCGAAAATTCAGCGTTATCGCAAACAAATTCCGACAGCCATTTCGGGCCGGACGGAACGGCGATGCTCATGCGCCCGAAGCGCTTTTCGCCCAAAGCTCGCAGAGTATTATAGGAGCGGTTGATGCTCCACTCGGTGGCGCGGTGGATGGCGTTCTCGGCTTCCGTCTGGCCGGTATGGAACGGCATCAGAGGATCGGTGAAGTAGTGGCTCAGCACGCCAGCTGCGAAGACCGCGTCTGGCCAATTGCTGGCTTTGAGTTCGAAGACGGTGCGATTGTACCATTCCTGCACCTTTTCCGGCGCACCGCCCCAGTAGTTTTCCGCCACGTGGAGGACGTGGTTCTTGAAATCCTTAAACGTGACGTCGGGCGCTTTCGAGCCTTGGAGATAGCGCTCGACATATTTTAGGAACAGGCGGGTCCAGTCGTCGGCGTCAGGCCGGGACATGGCGTCGAGCGCGTCGAGCGCTAGCTTGTGATGCGTGCCGTTGGCATGCGTAGCATAGACAATTCGAAACAGCGGCGACATCGGAGGCCCCCATGGTTCGCAGGACGTCGCGAGCCAGTCTCGCGGAAAAGCGTCCGATCCTTACGCGAGTCGCGGGGAGGTCTCGATCCGACGGTGGCCGACGCCGCCAGTCATCAACGGTTTTCGCGCTGTGCCCGGGCGTGCTTTACGGCGGCGAGGTCAATGATGTCGGCGCCGCCGTTACGGTCGCGCGCGATGCGGCGGGCAAGGGCGGCGCGGCGCGCCAGTTGCACGACATTCATTCCGTGCGGCGGTGCGCGCTCCGACAACACTCGCGCGATCATGTCGGGCGTCAGACCACAGGCGGCGCCCAGGGCCATGGCTTCCTCTCGTGCAACGGCGTGGGCCGCCTCGATGTAGCCCATCAGCGCGGCTGCGGCGTGGGCGCTTCCAAGCGGTCCGGTTCGTTCGACGCTGCCCAGCAAACCCACCACGGTTTCGGCGATCTCGACGGCGGGCTGGGCCCCCCCGAGAAGGACTTTGGCGCGGCCCTCGGCAGCCGCACTCGGGCCGCCGATGAGGGCGGCATCTGCAAGGGCGACGCCAAGCGGTTCCAGCAGTTCGACCAACGCGTCAAGCTCGCGGGGTGTGCGGGCGCCGAGATCGACGACTACCGCGCCCGGTCGCAGGCCGAGTTGGCGACCTTCCGAACCGTAAGTCAGCAGGCCGCGTAGGGTTTCGGTGTCTTCAATCGCGGCCAGAATGAGGGGCATCGCCTCAGTGGTCGCAGGCATCGGATCGAGATATTTGCCGAAATTGGCGGCCGGCGAGCCGGGAAAGGCAGCATAAACAGTCGCGACCTCGCAGGCGGCAATGCGTTCCGCGATGGCCGGACCGAATTCGTCATTTCCAATGACGCCGATCGGCCGACTGTGTTTCGCGTCGCTCATGATGTATCGCGCCTTTTGTTATCGTCCCTCGCGCCACCATGCCAAGGCAATCAGAGCGAGCAGCGCGGAAAGCGCCGCAAAGCCCGTAAACATCGGAGTGAGTTTCACCCCGCGCGTCAGAAAAGCCTGCCGGTCTTTGAGACCGAGCCAGTCCGAGCCCGCCATCACCTTAGCTGCCGACATCATTGAGATACGCGGCACATCGATTTCGGTTGCAGTCGAAAGCAGGCCCGAAGGTTTCGTCCAGAACACGCCGCCGCCTGTCGCATCGGCGATCGGTTTCATTTTATGATCGGTCGCGGTCACCTCGCTCATTTCGCGCGGATCTTCGACACCGGCGTTGGCGACGGCCGTCAGCAGACCGTCGGGCCCATCGGTTTCGACCTTGTAAAGGCCGGGAACTTTGACATCGATGGCCGAACGCCAAACGCCCCCCTCGACCGGCACAGG
>JBEVLH010000308.1:0-9391 GCA_040509255.1 Hyphomicrobium sp.
AGAGTTCGCGCGCGGCATGCACCCTGACGGCGAATTCCTCCGGCCATGCCTTGGAGAGCAGAGACATCTGCCGCCAGTGCCATTGCACGGCTTTCCGCAGGTCGTGGAAATTATCGTCCGTCGGTTCTTCGTACGCGTATATCGCGGCTTTCCGCCCCTTTCGGTAACTCGCCTCAAGACCGCCCCCGAGCGCCGCAAAGCCTCGCTTGCCAAACGGCGCACGTGCGAATTTCTTTGCTTCACGCAGCAACAGCACCCGCGCCTTCGCCGCGATGTCCGCAGCGAGCGTTTCCGGCGCGTCGTCGTTGTTGACGGCCAAGCTTGCCTTCAATGGCGTCAGCGCCGCCATTGCACCCGGATCGTCCTTGGAAAGCTTGTCGATCGTTTCGATCATCACCGTCTGGTCGCGGCGGGCGGAAAGAAGCTTCGCGATCTCACCCAATGATTTCGTGCGCCGCCGGGCCTTGCCCTCTCCCAGCGCGTTGGCGGCAAGTCGCACAAGCGCGCGCAGCCGCTTTAACGATTTACGGCATTCATGAACATTCTTCGCGCCAACGTCCGAGCCGCTCAGCTCCGCCAGCGACGCGTCGATCTGCTCGCGCGCGATGCGGCGAAAGCCATCTTTGATCGGCTCGTTGACTTTGAATCGATACGGCATACGCAAAACGGCTCTGGGGCGGGATGATGAAACAGATAGCTAAAGTCCGAACCACACAAAACTGTCATAAACGATTGGCGCACGGCAATTTGGTTAACACACTACGTGAGCACTTAGCGAGCCTGCAACTGTCGCAACCACTCTTTGATTCGCACCTCGGGGTCAGGCGCCGTCAGGAAATCGGTTATGACAGCCAGGCTGTCGGCACCGGCTTCGAGAACTCCGGCTGCGCGCTCGGGCGTTAACCCTCCGATTGCGACCAGCGGCAAATTCCCGATTTTCGTGCGCCATTCCCTAATTTTATCAAGCCCCTGCGGTGACCACGGCATCGCCTTCAGCTTGGTCTCGTAAATCGGGCCAAGCGCCACATAGTCGGGTTCGACCGCCAACGCTCGCTCGAGTTCCGCCACGTCATGGGTCGAAACCCCGAGCCGGACACCCGCCAGCTTGATCGCCTCGAGATCGGCATCGCGCAGATCGTCCTGACCCAGATGGATGAAATCGATGCCGGAATCGAGCGCCGCCTCCCAATAGTCGTTGAGCACCAGCGTGCATCCGTTCTGCCTGCAGACCGTCGCGGCACGTTTAGCTTGGGCTGCAATGTCCGCTGCCGACGCATCCTTGATGCGCAGCTGCACGAGCTTCACCCCAAGCGGAACGATGCGTTCGAGCCAGCCCACATCTGGCACGATCGGATAGAAGCGATCCAGCAAGGGTTGCGAAGTCGTCAAAGGCGAACCGCTCAATCAAGATCGAAGAACGGTGTGCCCGCAACCGGCGTCGACGGCGCGGCCATGTCGCGGGCGGGCATGAGCCCCGCCTCGTAACCCCTTCGCCCGGCTTCGACCGCGGCGGCGAATGCAGCCGCCATGCCGATGGGATCGGCGGCTTTGGCCACAGCGGTATTGAGGAGCACGGCGTCGAAGCCAAGCTCCATCGCAAGCGCCGCATGCGACGGTGCCCCAATTCCAGCGTCGATGATGAGCGCCACCTCGGGAAAATACGCTCGCAGGCTCTTCAAGGCCTGCGTATTGGCCAAACCCCGCCCGCTCCCGATCGGCGCGCCCCACGGCATGATGACGCTGCACCCGGCACGCTGCAAACGTTCGGCGACCGAAAGATCTTCGGTCGTATACGGAAGCACCTTAAAGCCGTCGCGCGCCAAGGTTCCTGCCGCCTCGACCAGTCCGAAGACATCTGGCTGCAGAGTGTCGTCGTTCGCGATCACCTCAAGCTTGATCCAGTCTGTGCCGAACAATTCGCGCGCCATCTGGGCGGTCGTGATCGCCTCTCGAGCCGTCCGGCATCCGGCTGTATTCGGCAGCACGCGCACGCCGAGATCGCGAATGATCTCGATGAACCGCTCGCCGAGCTTTCCACCGGCAGCCTCCCGGCGCAGCGCAACGGTTACAACGCCGGTGCGCGAAGCCGCCACCGCACTCTTCAGAATGGCAGGTGACGGATACCCAGCGGTCCCAAGCAGCATTCGCGATGAGATCGCCTCGCCATAAATGACAAGCTCTCGCCCGGAATGGAGCTTCTCGTCGCGAACGTTCATGTCGTCCGATGACCTTTCTAACCGCCTTGGCGCGCGGATACGATTTCGACCCGATCCCCGCCATCGAGCTTCGTGGTAGCACGGTGCGCCTCCGGCACGAACTCACCGTTGAGCGCCGTCGCGACCTTCGCGCCGCCGAGACCCTGCTCTTCGATCAGGTCCGCCAGCGTGCGGGCCCCGCTCTCGGCCTTTCGTCCGTTGACGACCAATTCGATCGGGACCTCGTGTTGTACCATCGTCTTGTCTTTTGAATTGCTCACGGAAATCGGAATTTCAACACCGTTTACCAGAGTGCAGGCCGGGTTTTTACTTCATATAATCACAAGGGGTCAAACAACCTCCCCAATCCGCCGTATTGCTTCGCTCAAGTTCATTTTCGCAAGCTAAGGACCAGCTCTCCCATGTTCGCTCGCCTGCTGACGTCGCGCCGCTTTGCCCCCCTGTTCTGGAGCCAACTGCTGGCCGCGCTCAACGATAACTTGCTGAAGAACGCTTTGGCGATGCTCGTCGTCTACAAACTCGCGATGGAGAATGGTCCAGCCCTCGGGACGCTGGCCGGCGCCGCGCTCGTACTTCCGTTCTTTCTGTTTTCGGCAATCGCCGGCCAGCTCGCAGACAAGTTTGACAAAGCCAAGGTCGCGGCCCGTGTCCGCCTCCTCGAAATTCCGATCGCCATCGCCGCCGCGGCGGGCTTTCTGCTGCCCTCGGTGCCGCTGCTGTTCGTCGCCCTGATCCTGTTCGGAACCCTGAGCGCGTTCTTCGGTCCGGTGAAATACGGGCTTCTTCCTTCCCATCTTGAATTGAAGGAGCTCCCCTCTGGCAACGCCTTGATCGAAGCCGCGACGTTCATCGCGATCCTGATCGGCACCATAGGCGGCAATTTTGCGTCCGGCAGCCATGCGGAGCTGATCGCCGTCGCCGCCGCGATTATCTGCATCTCCATTGCCGGCTGGGTCGCGGCGACCTTCATTCCGCCGGCTCCATCGTCCGTTCCGGATCTCAAGATCGACAACAACGTCGTAACCTCGACCATCACGCTGCTGAAAGACCTTCGCGCCGACAAGCGCATCTGGCAAGGCGCATTGATCACCTCGTGGTTCTGGCTCGTCGGTGCCGCAGTGCTCGCGCTCCTGCAAAATCTCATTCCACAAATCTTGAATGGTGCGCCTTCCGTTTACACGCTGGCGCTTTTTGTTTTTGCTGTTTCGATCGCAGTCGGATCAGTCGCGGCAGCCCGCGCCAGCGCTAACCGGCCCAATCTTGCGCTCGTCCCTATCGGCGCGCTCTTGATGGGCCTCTTCTTGCTCGATCTTGCATGGCTCACGGCCGGTCTCCAGCCCGCGCCAACGCCCATGACCGCTACGGACGTCCTCGCATCGATTTCGGGACTTCGGATGCTGGTCGATCTCGCCGGCGTCGCCGTCGCGGGCGGCCTCTTTATCGTGCCGTCGTTCGCCGCCGTACAGGCGTGGTCGCCGGTTGATCGTCGCTCGCGTGTGATCGCGGGCTGCAACGTGCTCTCGGCGGCCTTCATGACCGCCAGCGGTTTGCTGATCGCCGTGCTGCAGTTCGAAAAGGCCCCGGTCGCATTGCTTTATGCCGGTCTCGGCCTAGCGAACTTCGTGGTCGTTGCGCTCGTCCTTCGCGCCTGGGGCGCCGAGGGCGTCAAGGACGTCAGCATGTTCCTGTTCAAAACGTTCTTCGGGCTCGAGATCCGTGGTCTTGAAAATCTTCCCAAGGCCGGCGAGCGCGCCATCATCGCGCCCAATCACGTCAGCCTGCTCGACGCGGGTTTGATGCATGCGCTGGTGCCGTCGCACACGGCTTACGCCGTCGACACAATGATTTCGCAAACGTGGTGGGCAAAGCCGTTCCTGAAACTCGCGCATTTCTACACCATCGATCCGACTCGCCCGCTCGGCATGCGCGGCCTCATTCAGGCGGTGAAAGACGGGGCATCGATCGTCATCTTTCCCGAAGGCCGCCTGACCGTGACTGGCGGATTGATGAAGGTCTACGACGGCACCGCGATGATCGCCGACAAGGCCGACGCGCCTGTCATCCCCGTACGCATCGATGGCCTCGAACGCTCGCACTTCGGCTACCTCAGCAAATATCAAACCAAGAAAGCTTGGTTCCCGAAGACAACCGTCACGATCCTTCCGCCCGTACGACTGGACGTCGACCCCGCGCTGCGCGGCAAGGCGCGTCGGCAAGCGGCAGGCGCGGCGTTGCAGGACATCATGACCGATAGCGCCGTCTTGACGACACCGATCGACCAGACGCTGTTCGAGGCGCTCGTGCTGGCTCACAAAACGCGCGACACTGGCAAACCCGCCATCGAGGACCCGCTCGGCACCAAGCTGAGCTACAAGAAGCTGATCGTCGGCGCCCAAGTCCTTGGCGCCAAGATCGCGCCGATGCTTCCGCCCGTCGGATCGTCGGTCGGCGTCCTCCTACCGAACTCGGCTGGCGTCGCCGTCACCTTCTTCGCACTCCAGACGACGGGCCGCGTGCCTGCCATGCTGAACTTCTCGGCCGGCGCCGCCAACGTCGTCTCAGCCTGCAAGGCCGCCAAGGTCGAGGTCGTTCTGACGTCACGCGTCTTTGTTGAAAAGGGTCATTTTGAAAATCTCGTGCAGGCCATCGAAGGCGTGGCGCGGGTGATCTATCTCGAAGATATCCGTGCGACCGTCACCTTCGCCGACAAGATCCGGGGCCTCCTGCGCGGAGGCCGCCAGCAGGTGGCAATCGATTATAACGCCCCCGCCGCCATCCTCTTCACCTCGGGCTCTGAAGGCACGCCCAAAGGTGTCGTCCTATCGCATCGAAACCTGCTAGCGAATTGCGCCCAAAGCCTGACGCGCGTCGCCTGCAACGGCACCGACAAGGTCTTCAATGCGCTTCCGGTCTTTCATTCCTTCGGCCTCACGGCCGGGCTTCTCATGCCGCTCGTCGCCGGCGTGCCGGTCTACCTTTACCCGACGCCGCTGCACTACCGCATCATCCCCGAACTCGTTTATCAGTCGAACGCCACGATCATGTTCGGCACTGACACGTTCCTTGCGGGCTATGCCCGCGTCGCCCACCCGTACGACTTTGCCCGCGTGCGCCTCGTACTTTCGGGCGCCGAAGCCGTCAAAGCGCGCACCCGTCAGCTCTACATGGATCGCTTCGGCGTGCGCATCCTGGAAGGCTACGGTGTGACCGAGACAGCGCCCGTGCTCGCCATCAACACGCCGCTCGCCAACAAGGCCGGCAGCGTCGGCCGCCTGTCTCCGCTGATGGAAGCAAAACTCGAGCCCGTGCCCGGCATCGAGCAAGGCGGCCGCCTCCACGTCCGGGGCCCGAACGTCATGCTCGGCTATTACCGCGCCGAAAATCCGGGCGTCCTCGAAGCACCCGAAGGCGGCTGGCACGATACCGGTGACATCGTCGAGATAGACCCGCAAGGCTTTATCTTCATCAGGGGCCGCGCCAAGCGCTTCGCCAAGATCGGCGGCGAAATGATTTCGCTCTCCGCCGTCGAAGGCCTTGCAGCGGAGCTATGGCCGCAGCTGATAACCGTCGTCGTTGCGGTCCCCGATCAACGCAAGGGCGAGAGGCTCGTGCTTCTGACGACCGATGCAAAATCCAAACGCGAAGACTTCCAGAAATTCGCGCGCCAGAAAGGCGCGACCGAACTGATGGTGCCCGCTGACATTCTCGTCGTTGAAAAAATCCCGCTGCTCGGGTCCGGCAAGCCCGACTACGTCGCGAGCCTCGAACTGGCAAAGCAGGCCGCTGCCCGCAGGCAAGCGGATTCAGGGACGGCTGAACAACAAACCCTCACGCCGGCCCTCTGACAGGTATCGTTGAACCTCTCGCGCCAACACCGGCGCGAGCAGGAACCCGTGCCGGTACGCGCCATTGACGCGGATCATTTGGCCGCCGTCTTCCACGATGATGCGCGGCACGTTGTCGGGGAACGCCGGCCGCACGCCCGCGCCCATCTCGATCACGGATGCTTCTCCGAACGCGGGATGGAGCGCATACGCCGAACCCAAAAGATCGAGCGCCGACTTGACCGTCATGGGACCACCGTCTTCACGCTCGATCACGCTCGCGCCGACGACGAAGCGCCCTTTGCCCTGCGGTACGACATAGATCGGCTGACGCGGATGCAAGAGCCGCACGGGCCGCGAAAGATCTATGTCGCGCGTTTCGATCAGCACGCGTTCGCCGCGAACGCCACGCAGCGCCGGCAAGTCTTCGCGCGCACCCATGCCGCGGCAATCGATGGTGACCTCGGCGGCTCCCCGGTCCCACTCCCAGTTGAACACTGCGTTCCCGCCACGCAACCGGATCTCGTCCAGCAACCATTTGAGAGCGTGTCGCGCATCGACATGCGCCTCACTGGCGAAATAGAGGCCTCGCTCGAAGCGGCCCGCCAGGTTCGGTTCGAGTTCACTTATCCGCCCAGCATCGGCGGCGGCGTGCCGCTCGGTCATGCTGACGAAACGCGTGATATCGCCGGCATCGCGACCATGCGCCACCACCAGCGTTCCGTTGCTGATCGTGCCCGGATAGTCCTCCTGCCAGATGCGGAGGCCTTCGCGCCCGAGTTCGCGCACGATCGGCGGCGCGCCTTCCGCCTCGCATTCCGGCGCAATCATGGCCCCCGCCCATCGGCTCGACGCCCGCGCGAACGGCTCCTGGCTCTCGTCGATCAGGCGAACCCGATAGCCGGCGCGCACGAGCGTATATGCCTGCCAAAGACCAAAAATGCCGCCGCCGACGACGAGGATGGAAGGCTTGCTCAATGCTGCAACTTTCAGAGGCTTTCGGCTTCCTCTAGCATCAATCCCCGAGCGCCACACCCTCGCGGCGCGGATCGGCCCCACCAACGAGCTTTCCGTCTCGCCGCGCCACCGTATTGACGCCCGACGTCATCGTCGCGCTGGTGACGGCTTGTCCATAGGACGTGAGGTCGTGCGCCGGCCAGTTAATGGGCAGCGAATTTTCGATCAGGAACGGCCCGCCCTGGCTGCCGAAATTCGCAAGTGACGCCGCCTGCTGCGCGTCGAGACCCCAGTCAATCATGGCGACGAGCGTCTTCACGACATAGAGAATGATCTGCGATCCGCCCGGCGAACCCGTAACGATCTCCGGCGTGCCGTCGGGGCCGAGCACGATTGTGGGCGCCATCGAGCTTCTTGGCCGCTTGCCGCCTTCGACGGCGTTGGCGATCGCCGTGCCATTGGCATCGACCGGGAGGAAGGAAAAATCCGTCAGCTCGTTGTTGAGCAGAAATCCCTTTGCCCATAGATGAGAGCCGAATGCGCTTTCGACGGTCGCGGTCATCGCAAAGGCGTTGCCGTCATCATCGATGATCGAAACCTGCGTCGTGCCCGGTACTTCGTGCGTAGCGTCGACGCCGAAACTCTTTTTCGCGAGTCCCGGCGGCAAGCCCGGCTCGGCTTTCAGCAGAGCTTTATCGGGTACGATCAATTTCCGCCGCTCCGCCAGATAGGCGTCGTCGAGGAGCCCTGACGGAACCGGGATACGATCGGGATCGGCGATGTAGCGATTGCGGTCTGCGAAGGCCAGCTTCTCCGCTTCGGCGATAATGTTGAGCGCAGGCGCCGTCATCATAGCCGAATGACCTTGCACCTGAGAGAATGGCTCGATCAGCTTCAACGTCGCGCCGACGGTCAGCGCGCCCGACGACGGCGGACCGACGCCGCATATCTTTCGACCGCGATATTCGGCGCAAACCGGCGCGCGTTCCTTCGCCACGTAACCGCTCAAATCTGCGGTGGTGATGTCGCCACGAATACTCTTGGCGTCCTGCACGGCCTTGACGATGGCGTTCGCGATGTCGCCCGAGTAAAAGGCGTCAGGACCTTTCTCCGCGATCACGCGAAGCGTCGCCGCATATTCCAAATTTTTCAGGAGCGAACCCTGCGCGCGGGGCTTGCCTTCGCCGTCGTAAAAATAGCTGCGCGCTTCCGGCGCGAAGTTCTCGGGCTTATCTGTCTGCAACAGAACCGCGAGCCGCGGCGAAACCGGAGCACCATCTTCCGCCAGCTTTATCGCCGGCTCGAAAAGCGTCTTCCACGGCAACTTTCCGTATTTCTCGTGCGCCAAATAGAGTGTTCGAACCAGACCAGGCACGCCCACGCTCAATCCCGACAAGACAGCGTCCTCGAACGCCATCGGCTTGCCGTCTTTGGTCAGAAAGCGATTGGGCTTCGCGGCGGCAGGAGCGGTTTCGCGGCCGTCGAACGTCGTCACCGAGCGGGTCTTCGCATCCCAGTAGGTTATGAACGCACCACCCCCTAGACCCGACGATTGCGGCTCGACCAGCCCCAGCACAAGCTCGACCGCGATCGCCGCATCGACCGCCGTGCCGCCTTTTCGCAGGATCTCGCGTCCGGCTTCGGCTGCCAACGGCTCCGCTGCGGCCACCATATGTCGATTGGCTGTAACGAGAGTTTTGTCGGTCGTCCCCGATGCGGCCTCGGGCGGCGGCCGAAACTCCTGAGCCGACGCGGCGACCGCAATCAGCAGGCACGAAATCGCAAGCAAGTACCGATGGATCATTCGGTCTCCGGTCGAGAGAAAGGAGCGACGACTCTAGAGCAGAGCAGAAGACGGCGATCAATAGCTCTGCTGAATAAAGCTCTCAGGCGTGCCGTCTTGAGGATTGACGACGATGATGACCTTCGGGTCGCGCGGGGGCGGTATCGAGCGACAGCAATACCACGGACTCTTCGAAGATATCTGAAAGAGCGTGGATCGTGCCTTTCTCGAAGACCAAGAGCTGTCCCGGCCCGAATTCGGCGATCGAAAGCAGTGGCAATTCCAGCACGCTCCCCATTTCGTTACCTAGCGTCGTGCCCGACCTGCTGTTTTCGAATGTGCACTCGACTAGTTTCCGGGCCGGGAGACCCATTGAAAATTGGAGGGGCAAATGCGCTCATTGAAACTCGCGTTCGCGGCGTCCGCGGTCATCTGTGCACTCTCGGCGACGGCGCAAGCAGGCGACTGCATCAAGGTCGCGGCCGTCGGCGACGGACTGACGCACGACCTCGCGGTCATCATGTCGACCCACGGCCTCGCGAACATCGTCGAAGCGAAGGGCCGCACTGGTAAAGGTCCGGTCCATACGCATTGCGCGCCGGGCACCTTCG
>JBEVLH010000309.1:0-2640 GCA_040509255.1 Hyphomicrobium sp.
GAGATGATCGAGGATCCGTGCGCCGATTGCGGCGGCTCGGGCCGCGTGCAAAAGGAGCGCACGCTGTCGGTCAATATTCCGGCCGGCGTTGAGGACGGCACCCGCATTCGCCTCGCCGGTGAAGGCGAAGCCGGCCTGCGCGGCGGCACGCCGGGAGACCTTTACATCTTCCTCTCCATCAAGCCGCACGAGTTCTTCCAGCGCGACGGCGCAGACATCTTCTGCAAGGTGCCGATCTCGATGACGACCGCAGCACTCGGCGGCCAGATCGACGTCCCGACGCTCGAAGGCATGACGACCCGGGTGAAGATCCCCGAGGGAACCGAAAGCCGCAAGCAGTTCCGCCTGCGTGGCAAGGGCATGCCGGTGCTGCGCGCCAAAGTCTCCGGCGACATGTACATCGAGGTCGACGTCGAGACGCCGAAGAACCTCACGCGCAAACAGCGCGAGTTGCTGGAAGAATTCGAGCGCGCGAGCCACAAAGAGACGAGCCCCGAAAGCGCTGGCTTCTTTTCGCGCGTCAAAGAATTCTTCGAAGGCAAGAGCGGCTGAGGCGGCAAAGCGCGCCCGTCGCTGAGCCTTGCCAACCGATCGAAAGCCGCTAGGGTCCGCCGCCAAGCCCGCCAATCTTCTTGCCCGGACATTCAAGCCCGATGACCGATCCTTCCGCGACCGATCCGCGCCTGCTGTTCTTCGCCGGCAGCGCCCGTCAGAATTCTCATAACAAGCGGGTGGCGAAACTCGGCGCCATGATCGCCGAAGCCAACAGCATTCCCTCGACCTTCGCCGACCTCGCCGACTACCCGATGCCGATGTACGATGGCGATCTCGAAGCCCGTTCGGGGCAGCCTGAAAACGCGCATAAGCTCAAAAACCTGATGATGGCCCACACCGGCATCTTCATCGTCAGCCCCGAATACAACGCCTCGTTCTCCCCGCTGCTGAAAAACACCATCGACTGGATCAGCCACATCAAGGACGGAGGCGAGGCGCCGGTCGAAGTCTTTCGGACCCGCGTCTTCGCGCTCGGCGCCGCCTCGCCCGGTGGCACCGGCGGTTTGCGCGGTCTCTCGCAGTTTCGTCTTGTGCTAGAACTCGGCCTCGGCGCGCTCGTGCTGCCAAACCAATTTCCTCTTCCGCGCGCCATGGATGCCTTCGACGACCACGGCCATTTGAAAAACAAGGACCAGACCGAGCAGCTCAAGGCTGTCATACAGAGGCTCGCCCGCGCCGCCCGCGTCTTGCACGGATAAGGAGCGCTGCCGATGATCGACGCTGCCACCCGGGACAAACTTATCGTCGCCCTCGACTTGCCGACCTATGACGACGCGCGCGCGCTGGTCGATCGATTGGGCGACACCGTCAGTTTCTACAAGATCGGGCTCGAGCTTCTCTTTGCCGAAGGTCTCGACCTCGCCCGCGAACTGAAGATGGAAGGCAAGCGCGTCTTCCTCGACCTCAAGTTCCTCGACATCGGCAATACGGTGGAACGCGCCGTCGCTTCGGCCGCCGGCCTCGGCATCGACTTCATCACTGTCCACGGCCACGACACGAAGACGCTGAAAGCCGCCGCACGCGGTCGTGCCAGTTCAAACCTGAAACTCCTGGCCGTCACCGTCCTGACCAATCTCGATCAATCCGATCTCGACGAGCAGGGCATCGCGGCGACGCCGTCGGGCTTGGTGATCGGCCGTGCCCGCATGGCGGAGAACGCGGGCTTCGACGGCGCCATCACTTCCGGACAGGAAGCCGCCGCCGTTCGTGCCGAGACCGGAGCGGACTTCCTGATCGTCACGCCGGGCATTCGTCTGCCTGGCACTGATGTCGGCGATCAAACCCGAACCACGTCACCCGAAGAAGCGCTTCGGTATGGTGCCAACCACATCGTCGTGGGCCGTCCAATCAACGCCGCCAAAGATCCGAAGGCGGCCGCCCAGACCTTCCTCGATCACATCGCCAACGCCTAGCTTCGCGTTAGCCGATCGTCAGAACCGTGCGGGCGGCGCTGTCATTGATGGCCCACGCCTTCTCCACTTCTGAGAGGGGAATAGACCTTACTGCGATCTCGAAGCCGCCAGGCACCGCCGCCTGAAGGAGGTCGCCGATACCTTTGATCATGCGGTCGAGCGGCACGCTGCCGATACCGCTTCCCATGAGTTCGATCGCTGACGACCGTAGCACCGCGGCGGGCAGCGTGAGATCCGGGCCGCTCATAGCGCCCACTTGCACGAACCGGATCGGGACTGCATCCGCGCCGGCCTTCGCCCCGGCAATCAGAATCTGCTCGGCACTTGCTCCCCAGAGGTAATCGATCACGACGTCAATTCCGTCCGCGAACGCCGCCCGCAAGCGCTCATCAAGCGCCGAGGCCTCTTCCAGCAGCGAAATCGTCTCATCCGCGCCCAGCGTCTCAAGCGCACGCAAAGCCTCCGCGTTACGGCCTGTCGCTATGACCTTCATCGCCCCGAGATGCTTGGCGATCTGGACCGCAAGACGTCCGGACGTTCCAGTGGCGCCGTTGACGAGAACCGTCTCCCCGGCGCGGAAACGCGCTCGTTCCGTAAAGGCAAGCCAAGACGACATCCCCGGATTTGCAATCGCCGCAGCCGTCGCGTCATCGAGGCCGTCAGGCAATGGCAG
>JBEVLH010000310.1:0-4018 GCA_040509255.1 Hyphomicrobium sp.
GGCGACGCTTCTCGGAACCTCGATTTCTACACCGAGGTTCTTGGCCTCCGACTGGTCAAGAAAACCGTCAACTTCGACGATCCCGGCACCTACCATTTGTATTTCGGTGACGAGGTCGGCCATCCGGGAACGATCCTGACCTTCTTCCCGTGGGCGCACGCGTCTAAGGGCCGGAATGGCGTCGGCTTGGCGCAGCAGACAATGTTTCGTGTTCCGGAGAGCGCGATCGGCTATTGGACACACCGCTTCGTCGAGAAGGGCGTGGCCCATGACGCGATCGAGAAGCGCTTTGGACAGTCGGTGCTGCCGTTCACAGATCCCGACGGTATGAGCCTCGCCCTCGTCGGCGTGGCCCATGCCGAGATGGAAACAGCCTGGACCGGCAGCGACGTGCCTGCAGAAGATGCCATTCGCGGTTTCTACGGCATTCGTCTCCTCCTCGAAGACACGAAGAGCACGGGTGCGATCCTGACGGACGTCCTCGGCTTTACGGAAGCGGGCAATGAAGGACCGGTCACGCGGTTCGTAGCGAAAGGCACGGAAGCCGGCGGCATCGTCGAGATCCGTGAAGCGAAGGGCTTTCTTGCGGGTCGCATGGGACGCGGCTCGGTCCATCACGTCGCGTTCCGCGCGGCGACGGATGAAGAGCAGGCCGAGATGCGCAAGAAGCTCGTCGAAAACCATCGCATTCACGCGACGGAGCAGATGGACCGCAACTACTTCCGGTCGATTTACTTCCGAGAGCCGGGTGGGGTGATTTTCGAGATTGCAACAGACCAACCGGGCTTTGCCGTCGATGAACCGGTGGCCTCACTGGGACAGGCACTGAAGCTGCCGGAGTTCCTCGAGGGCCAGCGGAAGGAAATCGAGGCAATCCTGCAACCGTTGGAGAAAGCAGCATGACGACGCTGACTTCCGAAGTCATCCGGGCGGGCGCACCTTTGGGTGCCGCCCGTGCGGCGATGGTCCTGGTGCACGGACGCGGGGCGAGCGCCGAGGGAATGCTCGGCCTCGCGGATGCGTTCGGGGTGAATGACATCGCCTATATCGCACCGCAGGCCCGTTCGGGCGCTTGGTACCCGCAGTCTTTCATGGCGCCAATTTCCCAGAACGAGCCGTATCTCAGCAGCGCCCTGAAAACGGTCTCAGGAGTTGTTGCAGATCTTGAACGTCAGGGCGTGCCTTCAGAGCGCATCGTGCTTTTGGGCTTTTCGCAGGGCGCTTGTCTCGCCCTGGAGTTCGCGGCCAGGAACGCTCGTCGCTTCGGCGGCGTCGTGGGCTTGAGCGGCGGCTTGATCGGCCCGGAAGAGACACCGCGGAACTATGCGGGCTCGCTCGCTGAAACTCCGGTGTTTCTCGGTTGCAGCGACGTCGACTTTCATATTCCGCTGAAGCGGGTGAATGAGTCCGCTGACGTGCTGAAGAGGCTAGGCGGCGACGTGACCGAGATCATCTACCCGGGCATGGGGCATACGATCGTGCGGGACGAAGTCGAGCACGTTAAGACGATCCTCAAAGGTCTTTGAGGCTTCGTCCCAGGAGACGACATGGAATTTGATTTCGAAAAGCTTATAGCGAGCGATCGCTATAAGCTTCTGACCAGCACAATCGTGCCCCGGCCCATCGCCTGGATAACGACAGTCTCGAAGAGCGGCGTCCGCAATGCGGCGCCGTTCAGCTTTTTTAATGCGATGAGCAAGGAACCGGCGCTGCTCGCGGTGGGCATCATGTCCGACACCGATGGCAGTTTGAAAGACACCGCGAGCAATATTCTCGAAACGCGGGAATTTGTCGTCAATCTGGTGCCGCGCGCGGCGGCGGAGGCGATGAACCTCACATCGAGTGATGCGCCACCTCACGTCGACGAACTGGAGCTCGCAAGGCTCGAAACGACGCCATCCTTGAAGGTGAAACCGGCTCGCATCGCAATCAGTCCGGTTTCATTCGAGTGCCGGCTTCACACCCCGATCGAGCTTTCCAACCAGCTGATCGCGCTCGGCGAGGTGGTGCAAGCGCATATTGCGGACGCGGCGATGCTCGATCCATCGAAGCTTTATATCGATACGCCGAAATTAGACCTGATCTCGCGTCTGCACGGCCGTGGCTTGTACGGTACGGCGGAGATTGCATTCGAGCTGCCCCGGCCTGCGGCTTTTGCAAGTCTCCCGCAAAAATAAAAGGACGCGAGACTGATATCTCTCGCGCCCTGCAATTCAAGTTAGCATTAGAGATGCTTTCTCTCACGCCTCGTGCGGCGTTCCGCGGGTCGATTCAAAAAGGAACCATACGCGGCGCTCGCCTTCGTCGATCCAGTTCTCGAGAAGACTTGCGGTGGCGACGTCGCCGTGCTCATCGCAGAGATCATGAACCTGACGCAGTTCGTCGACAAGCTGAAGGTTGTCGTCGCGAAGCTCCGCGAGCATATCGTTCGGCGTCACGTAGTCGGCGTCATTATCGAGAATGCGCTTCTGGCTGTTGATCTGCCCGATCGATCGGATCGTTGTTCCGCCGAGCTTGCGTGCGCGCTCCGCGATGTCGTCAGTCGCCGAAAAAATTTGCTCGCCCTGCTCGTCAAGCAACAGGTGATAGTCGCGGAAGTTTGGGCCCGACATGTGCCAATGGAAGTTCTTCGTCTTGATGTAGAGGGCAAAAAAGTCGGCGAGTAACGCCGACAAAGCACCCGAGATGTCCTTGATGGCGTTGTCGGAGAAATGAGACGGCGTATCGAGGGCAGCCTTGCGCCGAGACTTCGCAGAATCCGCTTTCATGTCGTGTCTTCCTTGGTTGGGATGCTTGGGGGAATTAGAAGTTGGTGTCGCAGACGATATTCGGCGCCAATCGCTGTTTGATAGACGTCATCCGGAGGCCTCGTCTACGATGGCTTTCAGTAAACCGGCCATTTTTTCTATTACGGCTCTTGCGTCGGGTGTTAACCCATATCGGTCCGCGAGCCAGGCCACATCTTGGTATGAAACCCATACGCGATCGGTATCATCCTGCCAGACTAGCGCCTTCAGGGGCAGGTCGAGGCCGATCGTCTGTACCGATTGCATAAGCAGTGTTCCGGCCGACGGGTTTCCGAAAATCAAAACTTCGGTAGGACGCAGGTCGAGGTCGACTTTCGCGGCCGCCGCTGCATGGTCCACTCGCGCGACGAGCGTCAGCCCATGTTTAGCAACTGCGCCGGCGATCTTATCGGCGGTCTCTTTCGGTGAGTGCCGGCTGGCGAGCGTGATCAACCCTTTGACCATTATTCTATACGCTCCTCCGCCATGCTACGGTCGCGACTGTTAGCTCCGAGAGCCTATAGTTGTCCACGGGGACGGACGCAAAATCGTGCATTCCAAAAAATTACGATAAATGCCATCGCCGGGAAGTTCACTGGTGATTGAAAAAACGTGTTCTTCGATCGTCACAAAGATATTTGGTCTGGGGGAAATCCGAATGACGCTCAGGTTGTTTTCCTTACCAGCGGTGCCCGCGGTCTTGAGCATTACCGCCGGTTATATCGACACGGCGGGCTTTCTCGCGTTGCACGGACTTTTCACGTCGCACGTGACGGGCAACTTCGTAACGATCGGCGCATCACTTGCTTATGGAACGTCAGGCGCCATAGCGAAGATTTTGGCGTTGCCGGTCTTCTGCGTCGTCGTATTCGCGACCCGTATCCTGAGGTTCAGGCTAGAGCGGAGCGGCTTACCGGTTCTCGGCGTCTGGCTAGCGTTACAGTTTGTCCTGCTGACCATTGCGGCAGCCTTGGCCTTGCATTATGGACCATTTCCCGACGCAAACACGGTGCCGGCGATCGCAACGGGCCTGACGCTGGTGATTGCGATGGCGATTCAGAATGCCTTCCATCGCATACATCTCTCGAGCTTTCCTCCGTCAACCATCATGACGGGAACGACCACGCAGGCCATGCTGGATCTCGCTGATCTGGTTTACGGCGTCCCCGCAGACGCAAAGCCGGGGTTGACGGCTCGACTTTCCGCTCTGCTGGACAGCATCCTGGCCTTTG
>JBEVLH010000311.1:0-5017 GCA_040509255.1 Hyphomicrobium sp.
GGACCGGCGAGACCGACGCCGACGCCCTCTGACCGGACGCTGTCCGAGTCCACGCCCGGCGCGCCGGGCCTGCAGAGCTTCATGCCTTCCTGACACAACGCGAATTCCGACCGGGAGCCACGTGCCCATGAAACTTCGTCATGCCCTCATGCTCGGCTTGGGAGGGGCGGCGATCGCCGCCCTCCTGATCGAGCCGTCTCTCGCGCAGACGCCGACGCCGGAGGCGGCCTCGCCGCCGCCGGCCCCGATCCCCAACAAGGGCGATACGGCCTGGATGATGATCTCGTCGGCCCTGGTGCTGATGATGTCGGTCCCGGGCCTCGCGCTGTTCTACGGCGGCCTCGTCCGCACCAAGAACATGCTGTCGATGTTCATGCAGGTGTTCGCCACTCTCTGCCTCGTCGCGATCATCTGGGTGCTGTACGGCTACTCGATGGCCTTCACCAACGGCGGCGCGCTGAACGATTACGTCGGCGGCTTCTCGAAAGCGTTCCTGAAGGGCGTGGATTCCACGACACTCGCAGCCACGTTCTCCAACGGCGTGTACATTCCTGAATACGTGTACATCGTCTTCCAGATGACGTTCGCTTGCATCACGCCAGGGCTCATCCTAGGCGCCGTCGCCGAACGGTTGAAGTTTTCGGCCATGCTTGTGTTCATGGCGCTGTGGGTCACCCTGATCTACTTCCCCATCGCACACATGGTTTGGTACTGGGGCGGTCCCGACGCGTTCGGCAACGCTGCTAAGGCTCTTGCCGCAGCAACCGGCGACGCCAAGGTTCAGGCTCAGGCTGCTTACGATGCGGTCCTGGCCGATGCGGGCTTGGGCTTCAAATGGGGTGCTCTCGACTTCGCCGGCGGCACCGTCGTTCACATCAACGCCGGCATTGCTGGCCTTGTCGGCGCGCTGATCCTTGGTCCGCGCCTCGGCTACGGCAAAGAAGCAATGCCTCCGCACTCGCTCGTGAACTGCATGATCGGCGCTGCTCTTCTGTGGGTGGGCTGGTTCGGCTTCAACGTCGGTTCGGGCCTCGAAGCCAACCAGTTCTCTGGTCAGGTCTTCATCAACACCTTCATCGCGACCGCCGCAGCGGCTCTCTCCTGGATGATCGTCGAATGGATCGCGAAGGGTAAGCCGTCGGCTCTCGGTCTCGCTTCCGGTGTTGTTGCGGGTCTCGTCGCCATCACGCCGGCCTGCGGTTTCGCAGGCGTCATGGGGTCGATCGTGCTGGGTCTGGTTGTCAGCCCGATCTGCTTCTTCTTCTGCTCGGCGATCAAGAGTGCGCTTGGCTACGACGACAGTCTTGATGTCTTCGGCGTCCACTGCGTGGGCGGCATCGTCGGCGCACTCGGAACCGGCCTTCTCGTCAATCCGCAGTGGGGTGGCGCCGGCATCGCCGACTACACCTCGAAGCCGGGTGAGATGGTTGCTGGCACCTACGACATGACTGCGCAGGTCATCACGCAGGCCAAGATGGTCGGCACGACGCTGCTCTGGAGCGGCATTGGCTCGGCAATCATCTTCAAGCTGGTCGATATCGTCATCGGTCTCCGCCCGTCGGAGGAGAAAGAGCGCGAAGGGCTCGACATCACCGACCACGGCGAGAGCGCCTACCACTACTAGGACACGAATTCCCGTGGCTCCTTCGAATGGGCCACGGGATCACCATTCATCTCCCGAGCACGCGTCTCCACCTAGACGTGCTCAACTTGGGCCCGGCGCAGACGTCGGGCCCTTTTTATTTCTCAAATGAGGATGACGATTTCACTGCGCCGGGGCAGCACGGCAATGAGGCGCCGCAAATCGCGCGGCCTCAGGGCGACGCATCCCTCCGTCGGAGCGAAGCCCGGGCGCGCTATATGCATGAAGATCGCGCTGCCGCGGTAGCGCACGCGCGGCATATCGTTGTGCCCGAGCACGACCACGACATCATAAAGTTCGTCGTCACGCCATAGACGCTCGGCGCTCGCCGGGTACGGCAAGCGCACCCGTCGATTGTAGTTACGGTTCGCCGGGTCATCGCACCAGCCGTCATCACGACGAATGCGGCGCAAGTCGAAAGCCGTCCTCGGCCTCGCGCGGTCGGGACGGTAAAAAATATACTTTAAAAGAAATCGTCCACGTGGCGTCGCACCATCGCCTTCTCGCTTCAGGGCCCGGATTCCTGAACGGCCCAGCGCGCACGGCACCATCGTCGGCCCGTATTGCAGAAATCCGCGCCTTGCCGCTTGCGATAACGCTCTGAGGTAGATTTGTGCTTTGGGCTTGCGGTTCCGGCTCACCAAGCGCCTCATCGAAGGAACCGCCATTCCCCTTGCCTGTTTGCGTGCAGAGCCTATGTTGCCCGCGCACGCAATGCTAGTATCCCACGTCAAAACAAGACAAGAAACCGGAGTCCCCGTCCATGAGCACGGCCCGAAAGGTCCTCCTCGTCGACGACGATGAAGATTTGCGTACGTCGTTGAAAGATCAACTTGTCCTGCACGATGAATTCGAGGTTTCAGAAGCCGGAACCGCAACCAAAGGCATCGAAGCCGCGAAAACAGGCCGTTTTGATCTCGTTGTATTTGACGTCGGCTTGCCCGACATGGACGGCCGCGAAGCTGTAAAGCTTCTGCGCAAATCGGGGTTCAAGACGCCGATCGTCATGCTGACGGGCAATACCTCTGACGCCGACCAGATTTTGGGCCTGGATGCCGGGGCCAACGATTATGTCCTGAAGCCGTTCAAGTTCGCCGTTCTGCTAGCCCGCATTCGCGCCCAGTTGCGCCAGCACGAGCAAAGCGAGGATGCCGTTTTCGCCATCGGCAATTATACCTTCAAGCCCGCTTCGAAACTCCTGATCGACGACGGCGGCAGCAAGATCCGCCTTACCGAAAAAGAAACCTCGATCCTGAAATACCTCTATCGCTCCGGCGACAAAGTCGTCTCCCGCGATGTGTTGCTGCACGAAGTCTGGGGTTACAATGCCGGGGTGACGACCCACACGCTCGAGACGCACATTTATCGCTTGCGTCAGAAGATCGAGAAAGACCCCTCCAACGCCGAACTGCTGATCACCGAAAGCGGCGGCTACAAACTCGCGCCCTGATTGCCATCACGCACCGGCGATTTGTCGCCGGTGGATAGGTGTGCGCTCCGCTCAGGACATCCACAGGCGGTTTGGTAGAGATCCGCCGCTCGTTTGGGCGTTCGCCGCGAGTCAGATAACCAAAACATCGTTTGCATGCGACGCGCGAAAAAGCGCCCGATTCGGCGTGGTTGCGCGATCGTTCAATTGGAGTCCGAAACGATGGCGATCGATGCCCTCATCAAGCCGCTCATGGCATTGCCGCTGTTTCGGGATCTGACTCCACTTCAGCTGACGGAAATTGTCCGTCGCGCCGAACGCATCATCTATCGGCCCGGCGACGCCATCACCACGGAAAATCAGACGAGCGACGCGGCCATCGTGATCATATCCGGAAGTTGCATTCGCGTAGAAGATAACGGTGAACCCTCTCGCAAATCCCGAGGAGAGGTCATACCGGAGGGCGCCATGATCGGCGAACTCGCAATGCTGATTGATATCGTCCACACCACGACGATCATCGCGCAGGGATCGGTGAAAGCGTTGCGCCTCACACGCCAGAAAATTCACGAACTGATGCAGGAAGACGCGACACTCGCGCAACACTTCAGCGCCTGCATCACCGCACGACTAAAACTGTTGGCGAACGATCTGAAAGCTATTGATACGGCCATGGGTCGGGCTACCATCAACCACCAGCCTTCACGGTCGGCGGTCGCGTTGAGCACGGATGCTCGGGCCGTCTGACCAAGGCAGATGATCGCAATATCAGCCCTATCGGCGCCATGGTCTGCCAAGATCGGGATCGCGGGGGATGTTTTACTGGGGCTAGAAAAGAGGGCGCCCAGCCCCGGGGGGAGGGACTGGGCGCTATGCGCTTGTCGCGCTCGGCACCGGGAGGGAAGCCGGTACCAGAGGCGGCGTCTTCGGCTAGACGGGGGGCACTACCGAATACAGGGTGACGCCACCTGCATGGGTTTGAGTTAAGCGCATGCTGGAAAAATTCAATAGACCCAGTCCGGGTACTTCACGAAAATGTGAACAGTTACCCAAACTTATCCACAGGTTGGGTATTGCATCGCGTCAAATGGGCAACAGACTGATTTGCCGGTAGAATCTCCTCAGGGCGACGCGCTTTTCGGCCAAAGTGATTGAATTTTAAACAAATTTCCGTCGAGGTCATCGGTTTTGACGAGCTGGGAAAGCTCGATCCGGGTGTCCTGCCCCTGGGCGTCAGTCGTCACCCATTCTTTCAATTCCATGTTCGGCTTGGTGGCGAGGAAGAGTTTTATCCGGCCCGGCGAATTCGGGTCTTTGTCCTCGAGCGTAAGTACGATCAGATCCGCCGATTCCTGGACTTCCATGATCTTGGCATCGCGCCCGAGATTGACGTCTTGACGCAAAAGCAGCCGGAAGGGCGTCTGATCGAGCGACACGCGATCCTCGTTATTGAGGTCGAGATCCTGGATTGCGAGATTTTGCCCGTCCGACACGATGATCTGGCGCGACGGCAACGCATAATCGAAGCGGAAGCGGCCCGGGCGCTTTACGAAGAACTTGCCCTTCATCCGCTTGTTGTCGCCGTCCGTCTGAACGAACGCGCCTTTGAGGTTCTGAAGCGATTCAAAATATTCGCTAATCCGGTCGACGAGCTTCGTCTGCTGGGCGTTCAGCGTGATCCCGTTGTCGCTGCCGGCTGGAGCGACTTCCCCCGTCCAGCCGTTCACGGCCGGCTTCTTCGCCGGCGGATTGGCAATGGTGTTCGTCGGGCCGTCCGGATCTTGAGCCGCGGCAACCCCGCCAAATGCACCGGCTATCGCCGTCGCAAGCGTCGCTGCACGCAAAAATTGCTTCATGCTTTGTCCCATCGTGGCCCCCCACAGCCCCGAAGCCCCCTCGCGGGGCTCTGCACGCACTAATCGTTTCACCAAAGATTGCGTCCAGAA
>JBEVLH010000312.1:0-4656 GCA_040509255.1 Hyphomicrobium sp.
GAGACCAGCCGGCCGGGCGGCCGCTGCCGGACTTCGTTGTGGCGAAACGGGCTCTAAAGGCTCGCGAGCAAAACGTCCGGTGGAGGAAAGTCCGGGCTCCCAGAGAACACGGTGGCGGCTAACGGCCGCCGGGGGCGACCCCAGGGAAAGTGCCACAGAAAACATACCGCCTCCGCGCCTTCGGGCACGGCGGTCAGGGTGAAAAGGTGCGGTAAGAGCGCACCGCGCCTCTGGCAACAGAGGTGGCAGGGCAAACCCCACCGGGAGCAAGATCAAATAGGGGTGGGCGCGCGGAGCGGGCAACCGCAGACGCAAGGCGCGTTCTCACGCTACCTGCCCGGGTTGATTGCACGAGGCGTCTGGCAACAGGCGTCCCAGATGAATGGCCGTCGCGGAGGTCACTTTGGCCTCCAGACAGAACCCGGCTTACAGGCCGGCTGGTATTTTCTTTTCTTCCGTCATCGCGCGGCGGCGGCCATCCACCGTCATTGTCAGACGAGCGTCGCGCCGGATCGCAGAGGGCCGCCTGCGCCGCCGTGACGTGGACGACGTGAGTCTACCTTCGAGCTCGACTGCCATCTGTTCCCCGAACCTTTCGTTCCGAAGCTCGGACCCGCCCTTGCGAGGTCGTGAGGACGCGCCAGCGGTCAGCGGTTGATCTCCTCGCCGCGAGGCTAACGCATTGTCGCGGCCGGATCCCTTTCCAGCGAATTCAGTGACTTTGCGTCTCTTCTTCAAATTCGATTTGAGCTGGACACTCGGCCCGCTGTGGACTGCGGGCCGCAAATCCACTGATGACCACAAAATATCCTTAATAATCCGTTGACGACCACTCTATCCCATGCGATCCCATATGTGCCCGTCCGCACCGGGCAGGACACCGTGGCTGGGCGCCGAGTTGGTAGAGGGCCCAATTTCGAGCGACCGCCACGGCCCCCCTTTCACTCTGCGTCCCGGGACTTCCCCTTGAGGAGGCTGCCGCCGGGACAAACCAAGGTTCAGCCGGCCGCGGGCCGGGACGAGACGAAGCGTTCGAGCAGTAAGCGAGTAGGGGGGCGAAATTCGTTAGCTGGGGGATGGACCGCTTTGTCTCGACATTCACAAACAAGATCGACACCAAGGGCCGCGTTTCCATCCCAGCCTCGTTTCGCGCCGTTCTCGAACGCGACGGCTACGCGGGTGGGCTCTACTGCTACCCCTCGCTCGATGCTTCTGCACTCGATGCAGGCGGCGAAAGACTTGCAAAGAAAATCGACGGGCTTCTCTCGGGCCTGCCGGACTATTCGGATGAGCGCGACGAACTCTCTGTCGCACTCTACGGCGACGTCCAGGTTCTCACGATCGATGGCGACGGCCGCATCGTCCTTCCTGAAGGCCTTCGCACGCACGCCAATCTGGACGCCGCCGTCACGTTTGTTGGCCTTGGTGACAAGTTCCAGATGTGGGAGCCCAAAGCCTTCGAAGAACGCCGCAAGGAAGCGCGCAGCAAAGTCCAAGTGACGCGCAAACTTTTCGCAGCGGGTGGCCGTTCGTCGGAAGACGGCGGCGACGAGGGAGCACGGGAATGACGCGCGGTGGCGGGGCAGAGGGAGCCTCGCTGGGGCCAGCTGACAAGCATCCGCGCCACATTCCCGTGCTCGTCTCGGAAGTGCTCGAAACGCTCGCGCCCAAGGACGGCGAAATCTATATCGATGGGACGTTCGGCGCGGGCGGATATACGCGCGCGATCCTGGCCGCCGCGTCGTGTTCAGTGCTGGCGCTCGACCGCGATCCAACCGCCATTCGCGACGCGGCGCCGACGATCGAACAAGCCGGCGGACGATTGACGCTGGTCGAAACGCCTTTCAGCCAAATGGAAGACGCGGTTCACGCGGAACTACCCGGCAAGCTCGTCGACGGGGTCGTGCTCGATATCGGCGTTTCGTCGATGCAACTCGACGATGCCTCTCGCGGGTTCTCGTTCCAGTCCGACGGGCCGCTCGACATGCGGATGTCTTCGTCGGGAATGAGCGCGGCCGATTTTCTCAACACCGCGGAAGAAGAGGAAATCGCCAACGTCATTTACACGTTCGGCGAAGAGCACCGGTCGCGGGCCATCGCGCGCGCCATCGTGAAGAAGCGGGAAGAAACGCCGTTGGCGCGAACGCGCGATCTCGCAGACATCGTTTCGCGGGTGTTTCATGGTCGCAAGATCGATGGACGGCATCCGGCGACGCGAACGTTCCAGGCGCTACGCATTTTCATCAACGACGAGCTTGGGGAACTGGCGAGCGGCCTGTCGGCTGCCGAACGCATCCTGAAGCCGGGCGGGCGGCTCGTCGTCGTCAGCTTCCACAGCCTCGAAGACAGGATTGTCAAAAAATTTCTGGTCGAGCGCAGCGGCAAGAGTCCGGGCGGTTCGCGCCATATGCCGCCGGAATCGATAAAATCCAACGAACCGAGTTTCCGACTTGTTAACTCGCGCCCGTTAACACCTTCTAAAGGTGAATTGGAAGTGAACCCCCGTTCCCGGTCTGCACGATTGCGGGCCGCCGTCCGCACCGAGGCAGCGGCGCAGCCGTAGATCCGGGTGGTGGGGTATCGGCCGGCACCCGCGATAATGCGCAGCTTGGATACAAGCTCAAGGGGAACCGTACCAAAATGCGTCTCTTGAATGTCTCCGCCTTTTTCTTCGCCGTCACCAGCGCTCTGCTGCTCTATGCCTTGAATTACGATACGCGCCGCCTCGAAGCCGAGGTGCAGTTCAAGGAACGGCAGGCCGAGCAGGCCCGCAACGACATCGCCGTGCTCAAGGCGGAACGCGGAACGCTTGCCCGTCCGGACCGCATCGATGGCTTGGCGCAGCAGCTCGGCCTCGCGCCTCCGAAACCGGAGCAATTCGAGGGCGGCCAGCAGGTGTCCGAACGGGCGCCGCAGAAGAGCGCCACCAATGATCGCTGAGACGGGGAACGGTTGAGATGACCGGGGGGCGCTCACAACTCATGGCTCGCGGCGCACGGCGCGCATCCGAGCGGACCGTCTACGCGGTTTTGCTGGCAGCCTTTGCAGGCGTAACGGCGCAGCTTTTGATATTGGCGGTGCCGCGCCATGGCGACATCACGCTCGCGGTCTCCGAGCCGATCTCGGCGACGAGCTTCAGTCGTCCCGACATCGTCGATCGTAACGGCCGTCTACTCGCGACCGATCTCGAAGCGCCGTCGATTTTTGCGGACGCCGGGCTCGTCGTCGACCGGGATGAAGCCGTCGAGAGCCTGCAGTCCGTGCTGCCCGATCTCAACGGTCGCGAGCTGTTGCGGGCGCTATCTGACAAGTCGCGGCGCTTCATCTGGGTGCGCCGGGGCGTCTCGCCGGGGATCGCGCAAAAGGTGCACGATCTCGGCCTTCCCGGCATCTCGTTTCGCTATGAGCTGAAGCGGGCGTATCCGGGCGGCATGATGGCCGGGCATGTGCTCGGCTACACCGATGTCGACAATCGCGGCGTGTCCGGCATCGAGCGCTATATCGACGACAAGGTCGGCGTCGATCCGGTGCATGCGGCGGTGCTTTCAGGCCGGCCGCCGGTACGACTGTCGCTCGATATCGGCGTGCAGCACGCGCTCGAAGACGAACTCGACGATGCCGACCGCCGCTACAAAACCGATGGCGCGGCGGGCGTCGTGCTCAACATCAAGACAGGCGAGATTCTGGCGAGCGCGTCGCTGCCGCGTGTCGATCCGAGCTGGCCGACGCAGGCGCTCGACGACAAGCATATCGACCGGACGGCGGCGGGCACGTACGAGCTCGGCTCGGTATTCAAGACGCTGACACTGGCGATGGCGTTCGACAATGGCTTGGCCCGGCCGGATACGTTGCTCGACGTTCGCCAGCCGCTCGAAGCGGGCCGGTTCACGGTGTCGGATTTCCATCCGGCCAGCCGTCCGCTGACGGTGACGGAAGTCTATACGCATTCGTCCAACGTCGGCGCGGGCATGCTGGCGCTGGAAGCGGGTCCGGAACGGATGCGGGCGTTCCTAGAGAAAGTCGGCGTTCTCAATCAGATGCAGACGGAAGAAGGCCCGTTGGCTCCTCCGCAAGTGCCCAAGGTCTGGAACAGGGTCTCGACGATCACGGCATCGTTCGGACACGGCGTCGCGGTTTCGCCCCTGCAGTTTGCAGCGGCGGCGGCGACGATCCTGAACAGCGGAAAGACCGTCCATCCGACATTCCTGCGGAAATTCGATGCAGGCACCGCGGACGGCAAGCCAGTGGTGTCAGCGGCGACGTCGCAGCTGATCGCGCAACTGATGCGGCGCAACGTCGTCGATCGCGACGGTACGGGCGGCAAAGCGGACGTGCCGGGCTATCGGGTCGGCGGCAAGACGGGAACGGCGGATGTCGCCGGCAAGGGCGGTTACACGTCGAACTCCGTCATCTCGTCGTTCCTTGCGGCGTTTCCGAGCGAGGATCCGCAATATCTGACCTATATCGTCCTGTTCGAGCCGAAGGCGCTCGAGGGGGCCAAAGGCCATCGGACGGCGGGCTTGAACGCCGCGCCCGTCACCGGCGCATTGATCGCACGGATTGCGGCACAGCTTGGCGTAGCGCCGCAGACCGTCACCGCGAGCAAATAGCGCGTGATCCGCGATTTGACGGACCGGATGCCGCCTTCTATCTAGC